>CAIPFS010000640.1 GCA_903864375.1 uncultured Verrucomicrobiota bacterium | reverse complement strand
CGTTTTCGCTAATACGGCATCAACTTTGCGTGCGTATTCGTCGGTTCGCTGAAGGGATGCGGCGTCAGGCAATTCGGCCGCCACGAAAAGGTAGCCTTTGTCTTCATCCGGAATAAACCCG
Organism: uncultured Verrucomicrobiota bacterium; assembly: GCA_903864375.1. Taxonomy (GTDB): domain Bacteria; phylum Verrucomicrobiota; class Verrucomicrobiia; order Limisphaerales; family UBA9464; genus CAILNN01. The sequence continues at coordinate 3,322 of CAIPFS010000640.1, read as the reverse complement.
CCTGGAACATGTCGGGATAGCCATAGAGCACCGACCACGACGGCGACCAGGATCAGCATCGATCGGGCAAATCGGCGCACGAGGAATCCGACGATTCCGGCATAGGTTCCCGTTGCTCGGTCGAAATATTTGTTGAATTGAGTGAAAAACCAACCCAACGGTCCACGCTTTTCACCCGGCTTACGCAGAAGCATTGCGCACAGCGCGGGGCTCAAGGTGAGCGCATTAATCGCAGAGAAAATGACCGAGACCGCGATGGTGATGGCGAATTGTTTGTAGAGGGCCCCGGTCAGACCGCCCATGAAGGCGACCGGAACGAAAACGGCGCACAGCACCAGGGCGATGGCGATCACCGGACCGGACACCTCCTGCATCGCCTTGCGGGTGGCTTCCTTTGGATCGAGTCCGTGTTCCAGGTGATGTTGGACGGCCTCGACGACGACAATGGCATCGTCCACGACAATGCCGATGGCGAGTACCAGACCGAAAAGGGTGAGCGTATTGACCGAAAACCCGAGCAACGGAAAAATGGCGAAGGTTCCGATGAGTGAAACGGGAACCGTCAACAGAGGGATGAACGTGGCCCGGGCGCTCTGAAGAAAGATAAACACCACCAAAATCACGAGGACAATGGCTTCAAACAGGGTGTGGACAATTTCCTCCATCGACGCCTTGATCGGGCGGGTGGAATCCAAAATGACCTTGTAGGCAACGTCGGGCGGAAAGCGCTGGGAGCTCTCCACCAGTAATTTCTGAATGGCGTCCGCCGTGGCGATGGCGTTTCCACCCGGGGCCAGGTACACCCCGAGGACCGCGCCTTGGGAACGATTCACCCGGGCGAACAGGTTGTAGGTTTGTGCCCCCAGTTCGACGCGGGCGACGTCCTTGACCTTGACCTCGCCGCCGTCGGGATTCGACCGAACAATGATTTCGCCAAACTCGGAAGGTTCGCGGAGCAGTCCGCTGGCCCGGACGTTGAATTGGTACTCAGTCCCGGGCTTGGCTGGTTCGGAACCAATCTGCCCGGCGGCGGACTGGATGTTTTGGTCGCGGACAGCGTTGAGGACATCCGCAGCGGTCAACCCGAGGGCGGCGAGCTTGTCGGGGCGCACCCAAAGGCGCATGGAATAATCCGGTGCGGTGAAGTTTTTGACACTGCCCACGCCATTCACCCGGGCGATGGCATCCACCAGATTGATGTTGGCATAATTGCCGAGGAAGACGCCGTCGTAGGTATTGCTGGGTGACGACAGGCCGATGACCATGAGGATGTCCGGGCTGGAACGCTCGACCTTGAGGCCCTGTTGCTGAACCGAACCGGGTAACTGGGACTGGGCGAGGGCGGTCCGGTTCTGTGTATTGACCTGGGCAATGTCGACATCGGTGCCGACTTCAAAAGTGGTTTGAAGCGACATGCTCCCGTCGCTGCCGTTCAGCGACTTGAGGTAGAGCATGTTTTGAACACCGTTGATCTGCGACTCAATCGGAGTGGCCACCGACTGTTCGACCGCTTCGGCATCGGCACCACGATAGGTGGCGCTGACCTGAATGGTGGGCGGACTGACGTTTGGATATTCTGAAATCGGCAGTCGGAGCAGGGTGACCCCGCCAACAATGACCGTCAGGATGGCGATGACGATCGCCACGATCGGACGCCGGATGAAAAAGTCGCCCATGGGTCAGCGAGTGGGGGTGGAGGTCTGGCTCGCGAGAGCCTGGAGCGGGGCGTCGCTGATGGTGGCTGGCGTCGGGTCCACCGTTGCATCCGGGCGTACCTTGCTCAGCCCTTCAATGACAATGTGTTCACCTGGCTTCAGACCGCTTTCGACCAGCCACAGGCTGCCAATTCGGGCTCCCATGGTGGTCCGGCGGAACGAAACCTTGCCGGCACTGTCCACCACCCAGACGTTGTTTTGTCCCTGGATTTCCTGAACCGCCCGCTGGGGAACAAGAATGGCATTTTCCCGCTCAGGCAGGCTGATTCGGATCCGGGCGAATTGCCCCGGACGGACAATTTTTTCCGGGTTCGGAAACTCCACACGAATCTTTAGTGTCCCGGTGGTGGGGTCGACCGTTCGCTCCGCAAAGACGAATTGTCCCCGGTGGGGATGAATGGAATCGTCCGGAAGGATCAGGGAGACGGCGAGCTTTCGAGCGTCGTTGGTTGTCGCTTCCTTTCTGGCGCGGAGGTAGTCCACCTCGCTGAGAGTGATCTGCACCCGGATGGGGTCGAGCGGCGAGATGGTGGCCAGCAGCGTGGGACTTCCCTTGCCCACCAGGGCGCCAACATCGACCTGCTTGGATCCGATAAGGCCGGAGATGGGGGCATGAACTTCGCAATAGCCAAGGTCCAGCTCGGCAGACCGGACATCCGCCGCAGCACCATCGACGGCAGCGCTGGTCTGGTTTTCCGCTGCAAGGGAATTTTCATAGTCCTGTCGCGGAATGGCCCGTTGCTCAGCGAGGGGTCTCAAGCGGTTGACGTCAGTGACGGCCTTGGCCCGTGCGGCCTGAAGTTCCGCCAGCTTTCCTTTTGCCCGACGCAATCGCTGCTCCACGGGTTCCTTTTCGATGGTGAACAGCAGATCGCCTTCTTTGACCTCGGTTCCCTCCTTGAAGGTCAGTTTCTCGATGATTCCCTCCACCCGGGCGCGGACTTCGACGTTGGCAATGGCTTCCGTTTGTCCAATGAATTCGTCGAACAGAGGGACGTTTCGCACCAGGACCTCGGCGACGTCGACCTTGGGGGGGGGGAGAACCGTGGCCGCCGGGTCCGCCTTTTTGCACCCCATCCAGGCCGTGCATATCGCCACGAGGAGCCATCGACGGGTCATTGTTTGTGCTGGCTTGGAAAGCATCAGGCGGGAGGATGACAAAGCTCTTTTCCTGGTGCAACTGTCTGATGTTCATCGCACCCGTTGGAGATAAGGAAGATTCTGGCGGATCTCCGGCCAAGGGCCGCGGGTCTGGGGGACAGACTTTGTTTTTCCTGCTGTTCCCGGTACGAATTCCCCGGTAGACCAAGACAATGCTTCGTTCCCTCTGCTGCCGTTCGCTGATCTTTTTCTGGGCGGTCGCCTGGGCCTGTCGGGCTGCTTCCCCGTTGCCCCGGCTCCAGATCAGTGAGAATCAGCGGTTTCTGGTCACGGCAGAGGGCCGGCCGTTCTTCTGGCTGGCGGACACGGCCTGGGAGTTGTTCCACCGACTGTCGATCGAGGAATCCTCGGTTTACCTTGAGAATCGGGCCGCCAAGGGGTTCACCGTCATTCAGGCGGTAGCCCTTGCTGAATTTGACGGGTTGACGGCCCCAAATGCTGAGGGG
>CAIPFS010000639.1 GCA_903864375.1 uncultured Verrucomicrobiota bacterium | reverse complement strand
CGCTGGCATCCCCTGATCAAACAGGAAATGGATGCTCAATTCCGCGCCTTCGCCGCCACGGGACTTCCCATGGACCATCTCAACGGTCATCTGCACTTTCATCTGCATCCGACCGTGTTCGGGTTGATTCGACGCCATTGGAAAAACTGGAACATCCGCGCCGTCCGACTCACCCGGGATTCGCTCGGAACCAGCCTGCGCCTGGCTCGTGGTCGCTACTTCTACCGCCTGAGTCACACCCTCATCTTCGACTGGCTCTCGGCCCGGGCCCGGGCGACATTGAAACTTCGGCAGATTCGCCATGCCGAGTTGACCTTTGGGCTGCTGGAAAACGACCAGATGACCGAGCCCTACCTGGTCGCCCTGTTGGAGCGGCTGACCCCGGGGGTGTTTGAAGTGTTTTTTCATCCCGACGAGGATCGTCATCAGGGCGAACTGGAGGCCTTGATCAGTCCCCGGGTCCGGGAGGTGGTGGAACGCCGCGGAATCGAACTCATCCGGTATCAGGATTTATAATATGGTTCGCCTCCTTTCGGTTCTCGTGTTCGGCCTTTTCCTTGAAGCGGTGGGCGTTGTCCTCCTCAGCCAGGGACTCAAGGAGCAGGGGGAGCTTCAACGATTCGCCTTCGATGAGCTGCTCCGGTTTGTCCAACGTGCCCTCACCAATCGCCATCTGCTGGCCGGTGTCGCTCTCGAGGCAGGATTCTTCGGCTGCCTTTTGTTCCTCATGTCGCATGGCGACGTGAGTTTTGTCTGGCCGTTGACCTCCCTCGGCTTCGTCCTGACCACCTTCGCCGCCCGTTTCATTCTCCACGAGCCGGTCAGTCCACTCCGGTGGTTTGGTGTCTTTTTGATCGTGCTGGGGGCGGGAACCATCATCTACACCGAGAAGCTGCGTGAGAAGGAGAAGGCGACGGCTCCACAGATGACCCTGCCGGCGCGGTCCTAGGCGGACCTGGAGAGAAGGCGGTTCACTTGCCCTCCGATGCGCCTTGAAGGTGTTCCTGGGCTCGGGCCTGGGTGCTCCCCAAAATTCCGCTGTTCGGGGACTGGAAACCTCCCGGATCAGTAGGTGAGGGTTGGTTTTCTTATGTTTCTTAGGGGAAACAACGCAAGCCTTGGAAAGGGTGTGGGTTTGACCCCAATATTCGCGATCGCTATGAAGCATATCGACCAAAGGATCCTGTTTTCCCTTGCCATTGGACCGCCATGCTTCAGGTTCCCACCACCAAATCCGGTTGGTTCACCACTTTCTTCAGGTATGACTAAAATAAATCGAATCATCCTCGCATTCGCTGCGCTCCTTCAGATGACCGTTTTCCTTCAACGGTCGGTGGCTCAACCGACAATTGCGCCTCCTTTTGTTCATAACGGATTGGTCTATTCCTATCCGCTTCAGGGTGATGCGAGGGATCAGAACCGTACGGGACCCAACGGTCAGCTGGCGTTTGGGGCCTATTTCACCAATTATCCGGATGGTCCATGGCCGCAGGCCGCAGTCTTCAATGGCAAGGGTGCGCTCATCCACATTGGCAAGGATGACGCCCATGATCCAAACCGGGTTTTGACCTGGTCATTGTGGGTCAAGCCGAACGGATTGAGTGAAGGAATCTTCTACTACGACGACGATGCTACGTACGCAGGGGATCGCTGGATTGGAATGCATGCCGACGGAACAATTTATCAAGACGACACCACGGCCAACAACATTGCCGGTGTGCTCCTGGGTAGCCCGCTATTGTCCAACCAATGGAGTCATGTGGTGTTCACTGCCAGCCTCGCGGGTAAGGCGCTTTACCTGAATGGTGTTCAAGTGGCATCCAGCACGGCGACACTTCCGGAACATTCCGGTCGATCGGAATTGGTGCTGGGTTCGGGATATCTGAATTCACTTCCCTACATCCACTATTTGAACGGTTCCCTGGCGGGATTCCGCGTCTACAATCGTCCTCTTACCAGTAATGAGGTCTCCGATTTGTACACCTATGAACTTTCCCGGGAAAAAGAAACCCCTTCATGGGCTGCCACGGCTTCTGCCACGGTGGCGTCCGGCTTTTTGGTGAATGTCAATGTGATTGATGGGGGGTTGGGGTACACCAACCCGCCGCCCGTTTACGCCTATGGCACGGGATCCAATGCGGTATTATCCGCCAACATCACCAACGGCATTGTCCAGTCCATTGATGTCGTCAACCCGGGGCGCGGTTACGGCCCTTCGGACACTGTGATCTTCATCGATCCGCCTCAACCGGTGCCCCCGTCCGTTCCCCGCGGTCAAACTTTCCTGGCGGGGGGTGGTGTCAGCAGGGTTCAGATCACTGATTATGGCTCCGGGTACACTACTCCTCCGCTCGTACTTTTCGTGGGCGGCGGCGGTGTCGGTGCTCAGGGTGTAGCAGAGGTTTTTCATGGCCGGGTGGTCAGTGTGACGATCACGAACCCCGGTTCTGGCTACAAGACGGCTCCACAGGTGGCCTTTACCCCTCCTGGGAGTTCCGCATTGCTCTCCCTGGAGGTGTCGGCGGTGAAAGTGACCGCAGCGGTGACAGCGGGAAATCGCTATCAATTGGTTTCGACCGTCGATTTCACGAAGTGGAAACCGGTGGGCGATCCCTTTGAGGCCACCACGGAAGTCTTCTCCCAGGACGTGGTGGTATCGGAGACGGCGCGCTATTTTGCCTTGGTCTTGGTGCCCTGAGCCTCAGTCGACGGACGCGGTATCCCAGGGCGGACATTGTCGTGGAGCAAGTCACTTCTGATTCGCCCGGATGCCATCACTCGGGCGTTGATGTTCGGGAGCCTTTTCCCGGGGGTTACATTCCGGGGGTTACTTTCCGGGGGTTACTTTCCGGGAGTACCAACTGGCTTCGCGAAAAGAAAAGTGCGGCTGACAGCGACCTGACCTGCGGCTTCATCCGTTTCAACGGCGAGAAGATTCATCCGGAGTTCCTGCATGGCCGCTCGTATGAGAGGTTCCGGGGTGACATAAACCCGGAACCCCAAAGCGATACGATGGTGAAGTGTGGCCAGCCAGGGAAGGCGGTCGGCCAGATGTCCCTTCCAATCACCCGGCTTTCGTCCCGTGACTATCTGGAAAACGGTTACTCCACCGGGGCGGGTGATGCGTGCAAACTCGCGAAGGTACATCAGGGCCTCGGACGGCGGGATGTGTTGAAGGGTGATGTAGGAGGCAACGATATCAAAGCTATCCGAGCTGAATT
>CAIPFS010000638.1 GCA_903864375.1 uncultured Verrucomicrobiota bacterium | reverse complement strand
GTTCCTGCAAGGCGCGGTTTGCCGCCTGGTAGCACTGCCCTGCCTGTCCCGCTTCTGCAAATCGGTTCATGGCGTCAAGACTCCCCCGAACTTCAGACCGGCGACGCGACAACTGATCGCCTGACGGATCCCGCGGACGCCGTTGCCACCAACGGACGGTTGAAAAAGCAATGGCCGCCAGCGGAGGGAATGCGACGATTCCATAGTACCAACCCTGGGTCACCCAGGGCGCACTCCATTGAACCCATTTTCCGAGATCCGGCTTGAGAGGCCGAAGGTCGCTGTTGGGGTTGGCGGGCGGCGGGTTGGTTCCGGAAAGGGCCGCCGGCGAAGGACCACCGGGTACGGCAGCGGTGGATCCGGGACGGACCGTCAGGGGCAGTGAGCGGGCTTCGGCCAGACCGTAACGTTTTGCAGTGGGATCCCAGTAGGCGAGGGGCGGTAGAGTCAGTTCGCGAAGCGTTGCACGCTCTGGCACCAACACTTCTTCAAAAGTCTTCACCCCCTCCAATCCCAGCGAATCGGACGGTTCGAACGAATTGGTTCCAGGGTAAGCCTGGAAGCCGGAGTCCGCAGGAAGTTCAGGCAAACTCAGACCGTCAAAACTGCCCCGGCCCGTGACCTTGACCTTGACGGTGATCGGATCGCCCACATTGACATTGGTCGGGCTGGCGATGATTTCCATCCGAAATCGCCCGACCGCACCATTGAACTGGGGCGGACGTCCGGCGGACGGGGGAGGAATCACGTGCAACCGAACGGGCTCGGATTGGAAATTAATCTGCCTTTGTTCATTGCCCCCCAGAAACTGGCTGAAAAAGGGATCATCGAAGGGGCCACCCCGGCGTCGGCGACTCTGGAAAACATAAATTGTTGGAAACTCGGCGGGCCCCAACTCCAGATCACCCGCCTTGACCGCGGTGACAGCCATGGTCCAGCGGGCCACCCCCATGGCTTCACCATTGATGTTTTCGGACCGCCCTTCCTGCCCGGTTTGACGGCCTCTCAGGAAGCCGTCCATTTTGAGTGAAGGCGGTTCCTGCCGGGCGGGAGCATGGCGAAACTGAAATCGAATGCTGACCGGTATCGTTTCACCCACATAGACATCGGACTTGGGCACCTCCAGAGAGAGTGTCCCAATCTGGGAGGAATCAAATCCCTGTCCGACCTGAAGGCGAAGGGGTCGGCTGGTTAGTTTTTGCCCATCCACAGTGACCGTGAGGGCAGGAATGGTAACTGTCCCGGCACTTTTGGGAGTGATCAGGTACCGATGGATGATTGCCGAGGATCGAACCCCGTTGACGATGCTCAGGTTTTGCGACTGCCCCGCGTACTGGGTGATCGCATTGTCGATGGGCGGGAGCGTCGGCGGGGACACCTGGCCGCAATCCGTGAACACCAGTTGCAACGTCGCGGGTTCGCCGGCGGCAACGGTCTCTGCCGACTCCCATTGGGCGTTAAAGCTTTGGCCAAGGGACGAAAACGCCAGGAGACAGGAGAGAAGCACTCTCCAAACCAGGGTGGAATGAGGTCCCGGGGAATGTGTCGAGGTTACCATGGGCGGCGGTTGGGGCGGCGATCGTCACGGGACTCCCTGCCATTTCCACGCGAATGGAAGACCAGTGCCTTTTCGTCCCCTTTCTGGCTGTCGAGAAGGCGCTGCGCTTGAACGGTCGACATTTCCCCCGGCTTGGCATTTTCCGAATCATCCGGTTCACCGGGCGTTTCAGCACTTCCCTGGGCGGATTGCCCTGCTTTATCGCCGGCTTTTTTCGGAGGGGAGGGTTGAGCCGCCGAGGCTTCCCCTGCCTTGGGATCCTTGCCGTCCTTGCCGTCGCCCTTGGGCTGGCCCTGCGGTTGTCCGTCCGGCTTTGAACCGTCCTTGGAATCCTGAGCCACCTCCGGCTTCGGCTGCTGCTGACCCTGATCCCCTTTTTACGGCGGGTTTTCCCCGGACTGTTGTGAATCCTGTTGGTCCTTTTTCTTCCCATCCTGCTTCTGCGGATCGGATTTGGAGTCATTCCCGGCCTGATCCTTGGAATCCTTGGGAGGCTGCTTTTTGGGATCGTTTTTTCCGTCCTGCTTGGGAGGGGGCGGTTGCTGACGCTTCAGTTCCTCCAGTCGCTGGCGGGCAAAGGTCAGGTTGTTGACCGCGTTGGAATCGGTCGGATTGAGCCGGGTTGCCGCCTCAAAGTGGCCGATGGACTGCTCCCATT
>CAIPFS010000637.1 GCA_903864375.1 uncultured Verrucomicrobiota bacterium | reverse complement strand
GGACAGCGGCCCGACGAGCGTGGACGAGTGATTCTCCGGTAGGCGGCGCAACCGGCCGGGATATTCGCCGGCCGCCGTTATTTTCTTCTGGCCATCGTGTCCTCGAGAGCTTCCAGCACTTCGGGATGACTCTCGACCAACCGGTGGAAGCGGTTGCGGGTCAGGGTCAGGCAGGTGGTGTGAACCAGGGCACGCACCGTGGCGGTGCGGGGGACAGCTCGCAACAGGGCAATCTCACCGAAATGGTCGCCCGCGCCCAATTGGGCGACGGTTTTTAACGGACCTTCCGGCAAAGTGACAATCACTTCGACCAGACCGCGCACGGTGACATAAAATCGATCGGCGGTGGCGCCCTGCTCGATGATAATCGATCCGGCATCAAACGATTCGGTGCTGAACTCCTCCGCAAGCCGGGCCAGAGCCTTCGGATGGAGACTGGAGAACAGGGGGATGATTTGAAGGCGTTCAGGGGTGATCGAGTAGCCCGAGGAGTTCCAGCCAAAGCCATGCTGCTTTTCCCAAAGCCGTCGATACATGCCACCGAGGGCAATCAATTCATCGTGGTTGCCGGCTTCAACCACACTCCCATGGTCGACGACGAAGATACGGTCAAAATGCCGTGAAAGGGCGAGCCGATGGGTGCACATGACGACGGTTCGTCCAAGACCGTTCTTTCGGATGGCCTCGTTGACCTGATCTTCCGTGATGGGATCAAGCATCGATGTGGGCTCGTCCAGAAGCAGGATGGGGGCGCCCTGAATGAATGCGCGTGCCAGCGCGATACGTTGCTTCTGGCCACCCGACAGAGAACCGGCCTTGTCGTCGATGGGATGGTCATATCCTTTGCTCAGCGTGACGATCCAGTCATGACATCGGGCCAGTTTTGCAGCCTCGACGACTTCCCATTCGCCCGCCTCGGGATTTCCAAAACGGATGTTCTCGGCGATCGTCCCTTTGAAGACGTGGCTTTCCTGCAGCACGATACCGCAGTTTCTTCTCAGGGTATCGATCTGGAGCTGGCGGAGATCGATGCCGTCGATTCGAATGGAACCGACCCGGGGCTCGATGATCCGCATGATCAACTTGAGGATGGTGCTCTTGCCGGATCCGCTGGAACCGACAAACGCGACCGATGTCCCGACGTTGAACGAAAAACGGAGGTCGCGCACCACCTCGGTACCCGCAGAATACCCCGCGCTGACGCCATCGAAGGAGATTTCGTGGTTCACCCGGGAAATATGGGTGGATTCATCGCGTTCCCCGGGGACCTCGGTTTCCGAGAGCAGTTTCTGAATCCGCTTGAACGGACGGAGGGCATTGTGGAACGCGGAGAAATAGCGCGCGGATTTGGCGGATCCGTCGGCCACCTTGCGGAGAAGGGCAAAGCACCCGATGAATGCCCCGGTGGTGATTCCCCCATCCATGGCGATGATCGCCCCAATCACCACGATGATCGCCAGACTGGCGTTGACGGCATAGTCCGCGAACACCGGCATGATATTGATGTAGTAGGAATATTCCGACGATGCCCGCGTGTACTGGTCATTGTGGTGTTGGAATCGGGAACTCAGAAGTTTTCGTTCGCCGAATGCCCGGATCATCAGCCATGAATCCAACAAAACCTCCACGGTGGAGAGCATCGAATTCTTCAGATGCCGACTTTCGCTATTGCTTGCCTCCTCTCGCG
>CAIPFS010000636.1 GCA_903864375.1 uncultured Verrucomicrobiota bacterium | reverse complement strand
GGTCACCCATTGCCCCTCTTGAATGGAAGCGGGTATCCGCTTCATGGCCACACTGAAGATCTCGAGGGTGATCTGATAACGGGTGATCGCATGCCGGATTCGGGGTAGGGGAATCAATTGGGTTTCAGGGACCCCGATCCATTCCCGGGCGCAGGACGCCGCGTCCCGGAGGTCTCCGGTGACCTCCATCTGGGGAAATTCCCAGAGCCCCTGATTGACCTCTCCGTCCATTCGCTTTCGCATCCACCATTTTCCAGAATGCGTCACGACCACCACCACATAGCGTAAGCGGGTGGGCTTGACCCGTGGACGGACCATCGGGAACCGATCGACCTCTGCTGCCCGATGAGCTTCGCACTCGGTTGCTATCGGACAGAGCAGGCAGGTGGGATTTCGAGGGAGGCAGACGGTTGCTCCCAATTCCATCAACGCCTGGTTAAGAGCCGAGTAGCGCCCGACCGCAAGCGGCGTTGATGGAGCCGTGCGCAATTCGCCTGTCGCAGTGACCAGGCCCTGTGCGAGCCGCCACAGATGATCGCGGGTGCCGGAATCCCGGGGATCGCCCTCGACCCGATTCAATCGCGAAAGAACCCGGGCAACATTGCCATCCACCAACGCTTCAGGTTGGTTGAAGGCGAGGCTGGAGATGGCACCCGCCGTGTAGGGTCCGATGCCCGGTAATTCCAGGAGTTGAGCCCGGTTGGAAGGAATTGTTCCGAGATGGAACTGCATCACGGCGCGGGCAGCACGTTGAAGGTTGCGGACTCTCGAGTAGTAACCCAATCCTTCCCAGAGCTTCAGCAATCGGTCCTCGGCAACTCCGGCCAAATCGTCCAATCGGGGCAGGGCATTCATCCACCGATTCCAGTAGGGAATCACCGTTTGAACCTGGGTTTGCTGGAGCATCACTTCGGAGACCCATATGCCGTACGGGTCGCGGGAGTGACGCCACGGAAGGTCCCGGGCATTTTCTCCAAACCACGACAAGAGTGCTTTCGCGACGGCTTTCGCCACCCCGGGTCTCCACAGTTGAGGGATATCGGAGTCAACCAGTCCGGCGTGACGCCTTTTTAACCGCTTCCCGGGGGTTTTGGGGGGAGGTTGAATCGAATCTCCGGGTGGTGGAGATTGAAGAGCGGTTTTCCGAGCGGGCACCGGACCAGCATACCGCGGAGTTCGGACTGGACAATCCCGGGTCTGATCCTTCAACAAGCACGCCCTTGACGACACACACCGTTCAGTTGACTGCGGCGCAGGCCGATCGGTTGGAGCCACTCCTTCGGGATGGAACCTTTGAGCTCCGACAGGTTCCCTATGCCCGGTGCAGCGGCGCCCGCAAGGAGGTCAACGTGACCCTCTATCAATCAGGCAAGGTGGTGGTGCAAGGGAAGGGGACTCGCGACTTCGTCGAATTTATCCTTGAGCCGCAGGTGCTTCAGGAGGCCCGACTCGGCTATGAAGAGATTCTCCAACCCGAACTCCTGGAGGCCCGCATCGGCGTCGACGAGGCGGGCAAGGGAGACTTCTTCGGTCCGCTGAGTGTGGCCGGCGTGTATGTCAATGCCGATGTCCTTCGAGCCTGGAAAGGAAAGGGCATTCAGGATTCCAAGTCCGTCGGAGGCGACAAGAAGATCGCGGAACTGGCCAAGTTGATCCGGGAGACGCCGGGTTGTGTGGTGTCGACCGTGATCATCGGACCCGAGGTCTACAACCGGATGTATGGCTCCTTCAAATCACTGAACCGATTGCTGGCCTGGGGGCATGCCCGGGTGATCGAGAACTTGATGGAACAGCGTCACCGGATGAATCCACCGGCATTGAAGGCCATCAGCGACCAGTTTGCCCGTGATGAGGCAACGGTGGCCCGGGCATTACTGCCGCTGGGAAAGACCCTGAAACTCGAGCAACGCCATCGGGCGGAGGAGGATCTGGCCGTGGCGGCCGCTTCCATTCTGGCGCGGGATGGATTCGTGTCCGGCATTGAACAACTCAGCCGCGATTTCGGCATGACACTGCCCAAGGGTGCGGCGCCTCAGGTGGAGGCAGCCGGAAAGCTGCTGGTGAAGCGACTCGGTGCTGAGGCCTTGCCCAAAGTGGCAAAGATGCACTTTCGGACCTCGTTTCGGGTTTTGGGACTGCCGGAACCGCCGAAGTTGGATTCCAGCCTGTTTCGGCGACCAAAAGCGTGAGGGGTGGGAGGGAGGCCGGCTGAGAGGTCCTACCCGGTCTTTGAGCATCAGGGCTGGCTGGCCCGGGTTCAGTGGAGTGACGGGAGCAGCCCTTAGTCGAGGACAGATTCCGGGACATCGCTATTAAATATAACATGTATTGTGCATCTTATCTGGACAACGGTTAAGGTTTGGCTAGATTGATAAAGATGCCCATTGTGTTTTCTTGGCCTGTAACTTGCTAACATCTTGCACCATGCCCATTTCTGCCGCCAGACCCGACGTGCCCCAATGGCCTCGTCAATTCGTTAACGTCCAACCATCCTTGGCCCTGGGATTGAACCGGATTCTGACGCTCGCATCAGCGTGTCTGTTGACAACGATCCTTTCGCTGGTTCCCGCTGCCGCCACGCCGGTCAATGTGCTGACCTCGCACAACGACAATGCGCGTCTGGGCGTCAATACCAACGAAACCCAGTTGACCCGGGCCGTCGTTGGCAGCAGCAGCTTCGGGAAGGTTTTCAGCTATCCGGTTGACGGGTATGTTTATGCCCAGCCGCTGATCCTGACCGGTGTCAATGTACCGGACCGCGGTATTGTCGACATCGTGTTTGTCGTCACCGAGCACGACAGCATCTACGCTTTTGACGCCAACGATCCCAGCAGCGCCAATGGCGGCGTCGTCTGGCATGTCAGCTTCATTAATCCCGCCGCTGGTATCACCACCCTGACTTCGGGCGAGGTCGGTTCCGGGGATATTGTGCCTGAAATCGGGATCACCGCGACACCCGTGATCGATGCCGGATCCGGGGTCATTTACGTCGAGGTGAAGACCAAGGAACCCGGCGGAAAAATCTTCCACCGGCTTCACGCCCTGGATGTCCGCACAGGGGTTGAGATGCCCAACAGCCCGGTGGTCATCACGGCGACCGTCAAGGGAAACGGCGATGGAACGGATGGACGCGGCAATGTTCCGTTCAACGCTCTGCGGCAAATGGCTCGTCCAGGGATGAGCATCGTGCAGACCGCCGCCTACCCGAATCCCATCGTCTATATCGCGTACGCCTCCCATGGCGACAACGGTCCCTACCATGGTTGGCTGTTGGGCTACGACTCCAAGACCCTTCAACAGGTTCACGTTTATAATTCTTCCCCAAATGGTGGTCTCAGCGGCTTTTGGATGGCGGGCAACGGTCCCGCCATTGACAAGGATGGCAATTTCTACCTCATCACCGGAAATGGCGGGTTTAATTCCCAACCGACGGCGATGAACTTTGGCGACAGCTACGTGAAGGTGGGCACATCGAAAACCAATCTGGTTCTGGCCGACTGGTTTACTCCATTCAATCAGGCCAGCCTCAACGGAGCTGACACGGATCTGGGGTCCGGGGGAAACATCGTCCTGCCTGATGAAGCCGGCTCCCCCACCCACCCTCACATTCTGGTCGGATGCGGCAAAGAGGGCCGCATCTACGTGCTCGATCGGGATAAGATGGGCGGGTACAGCCCCAAGGGTGACACCAATGTGGTTCAATCCGTGCTGGGCCTGATTGGAGGCACCTGGAGCTCCCCTGCCTACTTCAAGCGCCGCCTCTACTATCAAGGAGTGGGCGATGTTCTGAAAGCGCTGTCGATCACCAATGCCACCATCAGCACCAAGATTGTCAGTCAAAGTCAGCAGGGCTTCGGATATCCGGGTGCAACGCCCAGCATTTCGGCAAACGGGGATCAGGAAGGCATCGCCTGGGTTTTGCAGACGGACGGGTATGGATCGCGTTCCCCCGCCGTGCTCCATGCCTATAATGCCGACAACCTCCAGCAGGAGCTTTACAACAGTTCCGCTGCGGGAAACCGGGATAATCCCGGGCCGGCGGTCAAATACACCGTTCCCACCGTGGCCAATGGAAAGGTTTATGTTGGATCAGCCAATGCGCTTTCGGTCTTCGGTGCAGGAAATTGGGTGGCGGCACCGTCATTGAACCCGCCTGCCGGGCAATTCAAGACCTCCATTGAAGTGACGATCACCGACTCCACTCCCGGCGCACAAATCCATTATACGACGGACGGGTCCGAGCCAACCCTCCAATCGGCCCTTTACACCACTCCCATCACGCTGACGGCAACGGCCGCAATTCGGGCGAAGGCGTTCGTGTCCGGAATGTACCCCAGTCCAACCACCATCGGGACCTATCTTGGACCAGGTTCGGTGGGGTCAGGAGTGGGATTACAGGGGGATTATTTTTCAAATCAACTCATGACGTTCAACGGCACCCCGACGTTGACCCGCATCGACCCCACCATCAATTTTGACTGGGGTGGCGGTGCACCAGACCCCGCCATCTCCGCCGACCATTTCACTGTGCGCTGGACGGGTGAGGTCAAGGCGCAGTTCACTGAACCGTACACCTTTTATCTCACCGGGGACGATGGAGTGCGGCTCTGGGTCAATGGTCAGAAGGTCATCGACAGCTGGCAGGATCAGGGACCAACAGAGTACAGCGCGACGGTGAGCCTGCTTGCCGGACAGTTGTACAACATCCAGGTCGATTATTACGAGAACGGCGGCGGCGCGGTCGCCAAGTTGGAGTGGAGCAGTCCCTCGACCGCTCGTGATTTTATTCCGACCGCTCAACTGTATCCACCGGTTCAGGCCAACAAGCCGCCCACGGTTGCATGGGTTTCTCCCACGTCGGGGAGCAAAACAACGGGGCCTGGTTCAATGGTGCTTTCGGCGACCGCGAGCGACCCCGATGGATTCATTGCGTCCGTCGTCTTTTTGAATGGGAACAAGCAAATCGCCAAATTGACCAACGCCCCCTACACCTTCACGTGGACCAAGGTCCAGCCCGGAACCTATACGCTTTTTGCGGTGGCCACCGACGATTCGGGGGCAACAACCACCATGCAGTTGCCGGGAGTCCAGGTAACCGAGGGAACCGGTGCACGATTTGGGATGAACAACCGCGCGGTCCTTCAGCCGTTCCTCGGATTGCCCGCAAATCCGCAGGCCCCCTTCCCTGCCCTGCTTTCAGGCACCGGCACGTTTAACGATCTGGCGACACTGGCCCCCGTCAACGGCTTGATCGCCTATGCCGTCAACGCACCATTCTGGTCCGACGGGGCCATCAAGCGTCGATGGATGGGGGTTCCTTACGACGGCGGGCCGATTCGCCCCGAGCAACAAATCAAATTCACAGTCGAAAATGCCTGGCAATTCCCTGCCGGATCCGTGTTCGTCAAACACTTTGACCTCCAGACCAACGAGCTCGATCCGCAGGCGCTTCGCCGCCTCGAGACCCGTATTCTCGTGAACCTCACCAACGGGATCGTTTATGGTGCCTCCTACCGGTGGCGTCCTGATTATTCCGATGCGGATCTGGTCAACAGCGCCGAGACCGAGGATATCACCATCGAAACAGCTTCGGGATCCCGGACTCAGACCTGGTACTATCCGAGCCGGACGGATTGCGTCACCTGCCATACCCCCTATTCCGGTGGAATTCTGGGGGCTTCCAAAACCCGCCAATTAAACCGGGATCTGACCTATGAAGGCAGCGGTGTGACGGACAATCAAATCCGGTCCTTGAACTACATCGGACTCTTCAGTCCGGTGGTGGATG
>CAIPFS010000635.1 GCA_903864375.1 uncultured Verrucomicrobiota bacterium | reverse complement strand
CGGGAGGCCTGCGAAACAGCAGGCTCGAAAGCCTGCGCTACCCGGTTTCGCCGGCATTCCTGCGGCGGAGCTGTACCCTCGTCCCACAGCGTTCCGGCTCACCCAGCGGCCCGGCAGGCCGGGAGGCCTGCGAAACAGCAGGCTCGAAAGCCTGCGCTACCTCGTTTCGCCGCGTCTCTGAAAACTGACAACGACGCCCGATAGGAACGATTTCCAATCGTCCGGTGCCATCCTTCACGCAGACGCCAGAAGCGGTCCTCGATTTCCGGTCCGGCCCACGAGAAAATAGAAGGCCGCACCCACGACCGGCAGGAACCATACCGCCAGTACCCAGGCCAGCCGGCTTCCGCCGGTTAATCGATCGTTGAGAATCGCATGGACGAGCATGGCAAACCAGAACGCCACTCCCAAAAGTCCAAGAAGGCTGATCCCCACCGGCAGCAGGGCGAGGCACAATCCGACCAGGCCCAAGGCAGCCAGGATCGCGATAAACGGCAACAGAAAGAGCAATTTGAACGGCAGGAGAATCAGGTGCACGAGCAATTTCATAATTAAGATACCCATCTCATCCGGAAAAGGTTTCATCCAACGAAGCAGGCAGTGAAGTGCATGCTGCCCAACCGAGGCAAATCAGGGGACCGGTCCGTAAGTCCAGGATGGGTTGAACCGTGCAAGACCCACGGTTGAACGGCGGTGGCACCCGTCACCGCCGCCATCCACGAACCCCGCCCGACTAAACCAACGTCGCGGACTTGCTGGTCTTCACGACCACGGTTCCGGCGAGCTTGTCATGCCAGGTCTGCTTTCCGGGGTCCCAAGCGCACCAGAAATATCCGATGCCCGCCGCCAGTGCGCCAAAGGCGGCAGTAATGCCTCGGACCGCCAGGGTTGGCGGATCCAGGGGGCGACCATCCAATCGAACAACCCGGAGTCCAAAGATCAACCCCATGGGGGTGGCCCCACGCCAGAGGTAGAATCCTGCAAAATAGGAAAACTCCAGTATCCGACAGAGCCATTGAAACCGTTCGAAATCGAAAATGGGACCGTGAATCAGCAAGACCAGAATAATCCAGTCGAATGCCAGAGGGGCCAGACGCGGCACCAGTGCCACGCGCGGAAGCTGCAACAATTCCGCGGGCGACAGTTCCGGGGAAGGAATGCCAGGAGTCGAGGCTCCGGCACCCGTCGACCGAGGCGGCGGTGTGAATGGCGGCGGTGTGAATGGCGGCGGGGAGGATGGCGGCGGGGAGGATGGCGGGGGCACGCTCGTCCCGACGCTTGCGGGATTGGGTGCCGGGGTCGGATTCGGCGAGGATTCCAGAGGATCGGCCGTCGGACCGTCAAGGCGTGGAAGGAGACCAGTTGAAGGAACCGCCGCCAATGCAAGGCTGGAGGAAATGAGGCCCGGTGCGGAGGAATCCGGTGCGGAGGAATCCGGCACGGGGACCGGCGGTACGGGTGGAAAAGCGGGCGGGATAACGGGCCCGGCTCCATCCGCCGAAGGGGAGTTGGTGGAAACCCCAGAGGGCGCTACGCCAGCGTCGGTCGAACCTGATGCCGTGGACGGCCCTTCAGCCTCGTCCTTTATCGGTCGGGAAGCCTCGGTCGTGGTGGCCAGGGTTACCGTCGTAGCAACAGGCGTAGCAACAGGCGGAAACGAAACCGGTGCGGAGGCAGGAGCGGTGGGGGCTACGGGATTCCGCTGAACCGGAGCACCCTGCGCACCGGATGGAGGCACGGGACCGGCGACCGGACGGCTCCGGCGGAAGACCGATTGGACGAATGCGCCAAAGCCCCAGGTCCAGGTCAATGCCCAGGCAAACAGCCCAACGACGGGGATGGTGTAAACGAGAGCCAGCACCAATCCTCCGGCCAGGACGGCCATCTGAACGGGAACCTCAGCCAGCACTGGACGCAGGAGCCCGACACCCATCCGGCGCAGGAGTCCGGCCTTGCCAATCATCGCCCCAAAAAAGAGCGGGGCCATCAACAACGGCACCAGCGGAGAGAAGACAATGGTCAGCAGAACAATCAGCAGGAAAATCGCTGCACACGGAAGCGCCAGAATACCCACGAAAAGGGTGGCGATCCCGCGTTCCGAAAACTGTCGGGCCGACTTTTCGACGGCTTCGGGAAAGATCAGCGCAATCAGGCCGTACAACAGCAGGAAGATGAGGGCGGCACCGACGGTCCACCGCGCAGAGAAGGCCACCGGGCGAAGTTTGAGGATGCACTCGTTCCAGGTCTGACCGATCCAGGCTG
>CAIPFS010000634.1 GCA_903864375.1 uncultured Verrucomicrobiota bacterium | reverse complement strand
GGTCCTGCGGACGGCACATGGGCTCCGCCTCTGCGGAACGGACGCGGTTCCAACCGCCTAAGGCTCGGCAGGAGCCTCGGTCCTGCGGACGGCCCATGGGCTCCGCCTCTGCGGAACGGACGCGGTTCCAACCGCCTAAGGCTCGGCAGGAGCCTCGCCCTACCGATGTCTTTCTGATTCAATAGGTTGAACTTGATTCGTCCGAGTGGAAAGAAGTGCCTTGATTTGGAAGGTTTTCCCAACAATGTTATTTTATGAATTTCCCCAGAGCTATCGCCTCCTCCTTCCTACTCCTGCTGACGCTTCTACATGTCCGTGGCCAGTCTCGACCCATCACGGACGATGACTGGGAAAGCCTGGACGGTATCACGAGCCGCAATGTCGTGGCGCTCCCGGTATTGAACAACACCCTTTATGCCGTGGGAGACGGACTCACCGGAAGCGGAATCAGCCACAATCTGCTCCAATGGACGGGAACAAGCTGGTCCATCCCCGGCGGTGCCCCGGTCAGCCCCATTTCCGTTCATGCCTACTATTATGGCTCGGACGATGCGGCCATCTATTTCGGATCCTATTCCGTTAAAGTGGGTCTGTTTGGACCTGTCTATTTAAATTACATCTATTCCTGGTCTGGGTATGGTTGGAGTGACACCGGATTGGGGGATGCCTTCAGTCCCGCTTATCTCTCCGCGATGCAGGCGTTTGGAGGTTCGTACATGATGGCGGGCAGCTTCGCGAGTCCCATCCCGAACCTGGTGGCAACCAC
Organism: uncultured Verrucomicrobiota bacterium; assembly: GCA_903864375.1. Lineage (GTDB taxonomy): Bacteria > Verrucomicrobiota > Verrucomicrobiia > Limisphaerales > UBA9464 > CAILNN01. The sequence continues at coordinate 1,392 of CAIPFS010000634.1, read as the reverse complement.
CACAGGTGCAGCGTCTTATCAATCGCTGGGTTCCGGGGTCGATGGCCCGGTGAATCTCATCAAGGTCGTCGGAACAAATCTCTACGTCGCGGGTCTGTTTGCCTACGCCGGAGATATTCCTGCGTACCATGTCGCAGTCTGGAATGGAAGCAACTGGAAGGCACTCGGAAATGGGTTCACTGAAGCACCCTACTCGATGGTCGCTTCTGGCTCAGACCTCTATCTGGCTTCGGTGGATTCTGTGAGCAAATGGGACGGCAAGTCCTGGACACTATTAGGGAGCGGTTTCTCCAAAGGGTCCGAAGGAGGGCCTCCTTACCACGGGATTTTTGCCATGGCCGCCTCTGGAAAAGACCTTTTCGTGGGCGGCCTGTTTACGGCTGCGGGCAACACCCCTGCGACAAATATTGCACGTTGGGACGGAACAACCTGGTCGGAACTGGGCTCGGGAGTCGAGGTGACCCATCGAGTCGCCTTCGATTTTGGGCAAGCCGTCAACGCTCTCTCAATCCTCGGCGATTACTTGTATGTCGGGGGAGACCTTGACCGGGCGGGAAACAAGGCCTGCATCGGTTTTGCGCGTGTCAATTTGGCGGGGCCCAAAAAGCTTCTCAATCATCCGGTGCTGGTTTCGCCACGGTCCATCGGATTCACCTTCGATAACGGAATTGCAGGTCAAACCTATCGAATTCAAACCGCCAACTCGATCCATCCAGGGATATGGACCGACTATACCAACTTTGTTTTCACCCAACCTACTCTCCTGACGGTTCCAACCTCACCCGACCACGGTGCCACCTTCGTTCGATCCGTCTCGCCATAGGCCGTTGTCGGCCCCACAGGGCTGGACCAGAGCACCAAAACACCGGGGAAATTTCAGGTTCCCGGAAGGAACCCTGCCCGACTTACCGATGATCGGAGGAGCGGTACAACACCCATCGGATGTCCTGCTTGTCCAGGTTTGACGTGAGGGAAGGAGCGTTCAGTCCTGTCGTGGTGACTTTGACCCCTGCGGTCTTGCCCAGCCACTTGTGAATCTCCGAGTGCCCGTCGGAGAAGGCAAAGCCACCCGCCCCATTGTGGTAGGAGGCCGGCAGGTCACCCCAACTTGAGGGGACCTGCGTGACCACATCGGTTTTGGGATTGTACGGACTCGGATTGTTCAGGTAGTAGCCGTCGTTAATGGAATCCGGGTGCTCGTCGAGAACGACAAACATGTCGGTGGGGCGGGCAATATCGGACTCCTTGAGAAATTGTCTGAAGTCAGAGGAATAACGGTTGTATCCCAAAGTCTCCGGCGCAGCTGCCTCCGCAGGGTCTGAATAGGCACCAAAAAAAGCGTTCATTGAAAGACTCCGGGTCCGGGCAACAAATCCCGCCCGCTTTTGGGCC
>CAIPFS010000633.1 GCA_903864375.1 uncultured Verrucomicrobiota bacterium | reverse complement strand
GGGTTGAATTCCAGGCTGGGAAGTTTGGTCCCTCGGGCGACAAGGTTTGTTCCATTAGACGGGTCAACCACAGGCGTTGGCTTCCGGAAAAAAAGGTGCTCAGGCCAGCGGACTCGCCTGCCTGCTGAATTTTGTCGAAATCGACATGTGCTGTCAGGTCTTGTTCCCCGGGAATCTCCAGCAGACGATCACCGACCTGATGCCGATGGTAGCTGCGCAGGGTCCCCCGATCCCGATGCGGTGCCAGAAATTCCTCGCCATCCAGGCCGTAGTCCATGGCCAAGAGTCGTCCGGCTCGAAGCACGCGTGCCGCCGAACTCCACCAGGAGGCGGCCGCCGGGCAGATTTCGGTGATAAAGCCGTCGGGAAGTACCTCTGCCAGTTCGGTTGGGACATGCGGAAATTGGCTCGAATCAATGCGGAGCCAGTAGGAAGGGAACATCTGCCATTCAAAGCCATTCCCGGATTCCGTGACCCCGAAGATCTGCCAATCCTTCCGGCTCCGACTCCAGGCCAGTCGATGCACTGGAAAGGCATCCAACAGTTCATTGGAATAGATCATCCCGGAAATCCCGTTGGGAAAGAGCTCGGCCAATTGATCGGGGTGGGTGGCCCAATGGACTCTGGGTGCAAAATCTGCCAGGGTCTGTTCCTGCCATTGACGACGGCTTGGTGACGGCTCAATCAGCCAGAGGTCTGGGGAAAGGTGCGGATGCAATTGCCGGAGATGGTCGAGAATGTCCGCTGCGAGCCGCCCGTCGTGGGCACCGGCCTCGACGAGAATCAATCTCGGTTCCAATTCCGCGGCTAGTCTGACGAAATAATGTCCCAGCAGTTCACCGAGCAGGGGACCCACACGGACGCTGGTGTAAAAGTCACCCTGGATTCCCACCCGCTCCGATTGCCGTTCATAATAGCCGAGCCCAGGAGCATAAAGTGCCAGCTCCATAAACCGGTGAAATGGAATTGCTCCGTTGGCTGTTCGAATTTCCTGACGGATGCATTGGCTCAACGGCGATTGTACGGGAAGCTCAGTCATGGTGTCATCGGTGGGTATGGGAACCCGGGATTCGTCCAGCCGACAGCTTTTCCTCACGGCCCTTCTCTTCGGCCTTCTGCTCATGCCAGTGGCTTGGGCCCAATCGACAGGAGATTATCCGCGAGGGACGAACCTGACCTCTCTTTGGGTGGTCCCGCGAGCAAATTTCGGGTCGGCGGCAGAGCAGGTCATGATGGCCACCCTCCAAGGATGGGTTGCGCGACAATCGTCCGAGCAAATCTATCTCGACGCAGGAACCGGGTATTCGGTCTGGAAAAATCATCTGCATCAGAAATACGGAATCCCGATGGTGACGGTGACCAGTCCGTGGAGCTTGCTTCGACACTTCAAAGGGCAGGTGGACGGCTATGTCCTTTACGATTCGGCAGGTCATTTGGATTCGATCAATGCGGCGACCTCGCTGGCGGGACTGCTCCGGGCCGTCGCAGTGGATCAATCCATCGAGGCGCAGGTGCGTGCGGCGGGGTTGACCAATCGCCTCTGGGATGCCCGTTTGGAAACGCCGCAAACGATCTGGTCCAATGGCTTGAGACGGTTTAATCGGCAGGTCGTGATCGAGCAACGTCCGACCATAGGCGCTAGTCTTCGGGACTATGCCACGTTGGCTGGGGCTTTCACCTTTTTTGAGGGAAATAGTC
>CAIPFS010000632.1 GCA_903864375.1 uncultured Verrucomicrobiota bacterium | reverse complement strand
TGCGTGCATCAAGACAACGCCCTTCGACCTTACAAGCAATACGGGGACGTAAGCGGTTAAGCAATTAACGCCATGCCTCCTTATAGGAAGGCGAGCGGTGCCCGCGGTCCCCACTTGGTTCCATCGGTAGATGGGGCCTGTTTTTCACGGCCATGGTGGGGATCTTTTTTTGGGAGAGCAGATGGTCTGATCCGTTCTTGGATCTGTTTTTTGGTCCGCTTTTAGATCTATTTTTCCATGGCGCAGGGCGACCTTTTTTCCTCCAAATCGGCCCTTCCAGCCTCCCCGGTCCACGCGGCATCCGCCGGTGCAGATGGCGGGTGGGATTCATCACCCGGACGATCCGCCGGGACCATGGAGGCGGCTCCCGGTACCACCGTGGCCGCTCCGCTGGCTGCCCGGCTTCGTCCCCGGAATCTTTCCGAGTATGTCGGTCAGACCCACCTTCTTTCGCCAGGGATGCTTCTGCGTCGCGCCATCGAGGCGGACCGCATTCAGTCGTTGATATTTTACGGACCGCCCGGCACCGGAAAGACGTCTCTGGCTCAGGTCATTGCCGGACAGACCCGCAATCGATTTGATCGATTGAGCGGTGTCGAGTCCAACGTCGCCGATATGCGGCGGGTCCTTCAAACCGCCTCGCATCGGCTGCACCATACCGGGCAACCCACGTTGCTCTTCATCGATGAGATTCATCGGTTCAACAAGTCCCAGCAGGATGTCCTCCTTCCGGAGGTGGAAAGCGGTGTGGTCCGACTGATCGGGGCCACCACTCACAACCCGTTTTTCTTCGTTAACTCGCCGCTGGTCTCCAGGTCCCAGATTTTTGAACTGAAACCACTCACCGAATCCGAGCTTTTGACCCTGCTAGAACGGGCCATCGCCGATTCGGAACGGGGCCTCGGGCATCTGCCGCTGACGGTCGAACCGGAGGCTCTCCGACACCTGGCCCGGGTCGCCGATGGGGATGCTCGAAAAGCGCTCAATTCCCTCGAAATTGCAGGACTCACGACTCCGCCCGGTCCGGAGGGACGCATCGAAATCTCTCTGGCCGTCGCCGAGCAGTGCATCCAGAAAAAGGCCGTGGTGTATGACGGCGACGGCGATGCCCATTACGACACCATTTCTGCCTTCATTAAATCGATCCGGGGGAGCGATCCGGATGCCGCCCTTTACTGGCTGGCCAAGATGATTCATGCCGGGGAGGATCCCCGGTTTGTCGCCCGCCGGTTGGTGGTTCATGCGGCGGAGGACATCGGTCTGGCCGACCCGATGGCTCTTGTGCTCTCCATGGCCGCGCAGCAGGCGGCGGAATTCATTGGGTGGCCGGAGGCCCGGATTCCCCTGGCCGAGGCGACGCTGTACCTGGCCACCGCTCCCAAGAGCAATACCTCGATGGTGGCCATTGACGCCGCCCTGAAGGATGTTCGCGAAGGGCGGACCCTTGCTGTCCCAGAGTCCCTTCGCTCCACCGCTTACGCCGGAGCGGAACGACTGGGGCATGGAAAAGGGTACCAGTACGCCCATGATTTTCCGGGAAATTTTGTTCCCCAGGCCTACCTGCCGGAGGCCCGGCGTTACTATGAACCGGGGGATCAGGGAACGGAGAAGAAGATCAAGGAGCGCCTGGAACGCTGGCGCGCGCTGACGGCTGCTGCGAGTGAAGCGTCCGGCGGTGGGGAGACGGGAATCCCCTCCAACAACAAAGAGCCGTGATTTGTTGTCCCCAAGGGACATCAAACCACGGCGTTTCGTTGGTGCCGCTGGGCGGACCCGGTGGGTTACTCTGGAAGGAATTTCACACCACGGCTCTTTTCCTCGCGTTTGCGTGCGGCCTCGTCGAGGACCTTTTTGCGAAGGCGAAGGTGGTGCGGAGTGGCCTCCACATATTCGTCGGAACCGATGTATTCCAGGGCGCGCTCCAGGGTGAGCTCCATGGGAGCGTTCAACTGGATGCCCTTGCCGTCGCCCTGCGACCGCATGTTGGTGAGTTTCTTTTCCTTCACCGGATTCACCGGCATATCCGCTTCGCGGGAGTTTTCGCCGACGATCATGCCGACGTAAATGGCATCTCCGGGACGGACCAGGAGACGTCCGCGTTCCTGAACCATGTTGAGGGCGTAAGAGGTGGCCTCACCTGAGTCCATGGAAACGAGGGAACCATTCTTGCGGGCGGCAATTTCTCCCCGGTCCTCTCCATATTCGTGGAATAGATGGCTCATCACCCCCATGCCATGGGTGGCATTCACCAGATCGGTTTCGAAACCAATCAACCCGCGCATCGGGATGATGGCTTCCACCGAGACCTGATTGCCCACGTGGTTCATGTTCGTGATGGTTGCCTTCCGGTTGGCCAGGTTCTCCATGATCCCGCCCAGGTTTTCCGTCGGGATTTCCACGAACAGCTTCTCGACCGGTTCCAAATGGTTGCCGTCGGCTCCTTTTTTCCACAGCACTTCGGGCCGGGAAACGAGCACCTCATAGCCTTCGCGGCGCATTTGTTCGACCAGAATGGCGATTTGCATCTCGCCGCGTCCGCTGACAGAGAAAATCTTCGGGTCGCTGGTTGGCGCAATCCGGAGGGCGACGTTCGTGCGGATTTCCTTCACCAGCCGGTCCCAGATCCGTTGCGCGGTGACCAGCTTGCCGTCCTGACCGGCCAGGGGACCGTCATTGACCGCGAACTCCATCTGAATGGTCGGCGGGTCAATCGGGATGTAGGGCAATCCTTCGCGCTTTTCCGAGTCGCACAAGGTTTCGCCGATGAACACATCCTCGAACCCGGTCAATCCAATGATGTCGCCGGCATGGGCCTCCTGGATTTCGATCCGCTTCATGCCCTCGAAATGGTAGACGCCGGTGATCTTGTTCTTGGTGATCTTGCCATTGCCGTGACGGCAGATGGCCGGGTCGCCGATCTTGACCTTGCCTGAATAGATTTTGCCGAAGGCGATACGCCCCAGGTAATCGCTGTAGTCGAGGTTGGCCACAAGCAGCTGGAATCCATCGCCCGCTTTGGCACGGGGCGGCGGAATGTGCTGCACAATGGCATCAAACAGGGGCTCCATCGTGGTGGATTCCTGGTTGAGATCCAGCTTGGCGTAGCCCTGCTTGGCGGAGCAGTAAATGAACGGAAAGTCGAGTTGCTCATCGGTCGCATTCAGCGACATGAACAGTTCAAACACCTGGTCCAGCACCTTTTTCGGATTGGCGTTTTCACGGTCAATCTTGTTGATGATCACCATCGGCTTGGCTCCTGCTTCCAATGCCTTGCGGAGCACGAAGCGGGTCTGTGCCTGGGGACCTTCAGAGGAATCGACCACCAGCAACACACCGTCGATCATGTTCATGATGCGCTCGACTTCGCCGCCGAAATCAGCGTGTCCCGGGGTGTCCACAATATTGATGTGGTAGTCCCGGTACTTGAAGGCTGCATTCTTGGCCCGGATGGTGATGCCCTTTTCCTTTTCGAGGTCCATCGAGTCCATCAGGCGTTCGACCTGGGTCTCGGCTTGGTTGGATCGGTAGGTACCGGATTGCTTGAGCAGGCAGTCGACCAGAGT
>CAIPFS010000631.1 GCA_903864375.1 uncultured Verrucomicrobiota bacterium | reverse complement strand
AGTCCTGCTCCCACCCATCGGCTCGATGACGGGTTCCAGCTGAGGAAAGTAAGCGCCGACTGATGTTCGGCGGCTACAAGAAGTCCGTCTAAGCCATCAATCCCTTGACCACCTCGCCATGGACATCGGTGAGACGGAAGTTGCGCCCCTGAAATTTGTAGGTCAGGCGCTTGTGATCGATGCCCAGGAGATGCAGGACCGTGGCATTGAAATCGTGAATGTGGACGGGGTTGTCGACGATGTTGTAGCAGAAGTCGTCAGAGGTCCCGTAGGTGGTTCCCGGGTTGATTCCAGCCCCCGCCATGAGAATCGAGAAGCATCGTCCATGATGATCGCGACCATAATCGTCCTTGGTGAGTGCGCCCTGTGAGTAGACGGTCCGCCCAAATTCCCCGCCCCAAATCACGAGGGTGTCTTCGAGAAGACCTCTCTGTTTCAGGTCGGCAATCAGCGCGGCGGTGGGGCGGTCCACATCCTGGGCCTGCCCGCGAATCTGCTTCGGCAGGGCATTGTGCTGATCCCAGCCCCGGTGCATCAACTGAACAAAGCGCACGCCCCGCTCGATCATTCTGCGAGCCAGCAGGCAATTTCGGGCGTAACCCCCGTCGGTGGCCGCATCGGTGACGCCATAGGATTCCAGAACGTGACGGGGTTCGCCCGAAAGGTCGGTCAATTCCGGGACGCTGGCCTGCATGCGAAAGGCCATTTCATACTGGGCAATCCGCGCGTTGACCTCGGGATCCCCCACCTGATCCGCCGTCAACTGATTGAGGGAATCGAGGGCATCGAGCATCTGACGTCGCGAGGATCGATCGATTCCCGGAGGATCGGAGAGGTACAGCACCGGGTCCCCTGACGAACGGAAGCGCACGCCTTGATGCTGACCGGGAAGAAAACCATTTCCCCAGTAGCGGGTGCTGAGCGGCTGGTCCGTCTTGTTGCCGCTGCCCTGGGAAATCATCACCACAAAGGCCGGCATCTGCTCATTCTCGCTGCCAATGCCGTAGCTCAACCAGGCACCGAGCGCCGGACGCCCCGCCTGCTGGCTGCCGGTCTGAATATAGGTGACCGCCGGATCGTGATTGATGGCCTCCGTCCACATGGACTTGACCACACAAAGCTGGTCGGCGACCCCGCCGATGTGCGGAAGCAATTCACTCAGCCACAACCCGGATTTGCCGTGTTGCTTCCACTCAAACATGGGTGCCACGCAGGGGAATTTGCTCTGACCGCTGGTCATGCCCGTCAGGCGTTGACCCATCCGGATGGACGCCGGCAATTCCTCCCCATGATGCGCTCGGAGCGCGGGCTTGTAATCGATGAGATCGATGTGGGACGGGCCACCAGATTGAAAGAGATAAATGACCCGCTTTGCTTTCGCAGCATGGTGCAGGCCTGTCAGGTGGCCCCCTGTTTGCCCCCCGATCGCTTCCGCAAGGAGGCGTGGCTCCATCAATGACGCCAGGGCGACACTGCCGATTCCACCCCCCAACCGTCCGAAAAAGTGGCGGCGGGTGAGCAAATTTTGTGCTGCAGCGTTCACATTCATCTTCAGCCTTTGGTCATCGCTTCGTCGAGGTTGAGCAGGGTGCTGGCCACCACCGTCCATGCCGCAAGTTCCGATGGGGCCAACCCGGCGGTCACTGGACGTTCGCCCACGCGCAGGAGCTTTTCGGCGGCTTCCGGGGCGGCGGTGAAATGCGCCCGCTGCTCTTCCAGCAATCGTCGGATGATGACGATCTCCTCCCGGCGGGGAGACCGTGCCAAAACCAGTTGGAATGCCGCCTCCACCCGCTGGACATCATCCTTCGAGCCGGCCAGCAACCGCTCACCCAGCACCCGCGAGGCCTCGACGTAAGTCGGATCGTTCATGAGAGCCAGAGCCTGAAGGGGCGTGTTGGTGCGGGGACGGCGGACCGTGCAGACCTGGCGGTCTGGAGCATCAAAGGTGGCCAGGGACGGATGGACCGCGGTTCGTTTCACAAAGGTGTACATGGTCCGGCGATACAACTTTTCACCATGGTCCTGGACATATTTCTGGGCGGTAAAGGCGTCGTTGTCTTCACGCGACATCAATTCCTCCCAAAGACCGGACGGTTGATACGGCAGAACGCTTTCGCCTCCGATCCTCGGGCTGAGCAACCCGCTGACGCTCAGGGCCAGATCCCGAATGAACTCCGCCCCCAACCGGACCCGCGGTCCCCGGGCAAGGAGGCGGTTCTCAGGATCCGCCACCACCAAATCTCGGGGCGCGGCGCTCGACTGACGGTAGGTGGCGCTGGTCACGATCAATTCCTGCAAGTGCTTGATGTCCCACCCACTGCGGACGAACTCAACCGCCAGCCAATCCAGGAGCTCCGGATGGGTCGGCAAGTCCCCCTGAGAACCGAGATTCTCCGCCGACTTGACCAACCCCTGACCGAAATACATCTGCCAATATCGGTTGACGATCACCCGGGCCGTCAACGGCTGGCGCTCGGACACCAACCATCGGGCCAGGCCCAACCGATTGGGGGATTCACCTGCCGGGAGCGGCGGCAGCGCCGCCGGCGTCGCCGCAGTCACCACGGCTCCCGGCTGATCATATTGCCCGCGGTTCAACAGGTGAGTCTCGCGCATCGTCCCCGATTCCCCCATCACCATCGCCGTGGGAATGGCGGACTCCGCCGCCTCCCGTTTCTTGCGAAGTGCCGCCTGTTGATCGCGCCAATTGCGGGTGACGGGAGAAATCTCCTCCCGGAAATAGGTTCGAATCGTCGCCAACTGCTCCGGTTTGCGTTCGCCGGGCAAAACCGCCATCGCAAGTCGCACCGGTTCCGGAAGCCCCGACGATTCCCGCGGCCGGGGGGAGGACGACAAGCTCACCCGCAACCGTCCGATTTCATGCTGTGCATAGGGTGAATGAAAGCTCAACCGGACCGTCAGGCGACCCTGGGTGGTCTCCGGCTGGAACGGGGATTCCAATTCAAAGACTGCCGCATGATCGCGGCCCGACTGGGGAAGAATGGTCCAGGCGGTGGTGTCATCCCCGTCCGACGCCAGCGCCACGGCATGGTCCGCCTGGCTGAAATCCGCGGTGGCCGCCTTCAGCGGAAGGGGTGCGCCTCCGGAGATGCGGATGTCACTCAATCCAATGTTCCCATTCGGATGCCGGCCCGGCCCGTGCGACGGCAGGCTGTCATGCGCCAATGCCTCCACGCGAACCCCGGTCACCTGCGCCAGGGAGGTCTTCAGGGTGACCGTGTAAACATCGTGATCCGGTGCAACACCAGTGGCGAGATACGATCCGTCCTCGAGCCGCTGGAAGACCGTCCCCTGGTCGGACCGCAATTCCACCACTTCCGCCGTTGACCAGACGGTGGCTCCGGACGTGCCCAATTCCTTTTCCCAGATGGCCTGGGCGGCATCCACCCCGGCGTCAGGCGCCTTCAACCGTCGCTCCCACTCCTCCAGCTCTGACGTCCATTGTGCGACTTCGGCGGCCTGGGCTGGCGAAGGAAGCCGGACCACCGGGGTGGCATTGCCGTTCCGTCCGTCCAGACCATTTTCCGGCACATTATTAAAAAAGGCATAAAACCCATAGTAGTCCCGCATGGTGATCGGGTCGTATTTGTGGTCATGGCACTGGGCACAGGCGAGGGTCAGCCCCAGCCAGACCGTCGCCGTGGCATTCACCCGATCGTGCACGTAGGCGGCCGCGTACTCCTCGGGAATGGCGCCCCCTTCATAATTGATCATGTGATTGCGGTTGAACCCGCTGGCCACCAGGAGTTCCGCATCGTCCGATCCAGCCAGCGGGGTTTTGCTTCCGGCCAGCAGGTCACCCGCCAATTGTTCGATGGTGAACTGATTGAACGGTTTGTTGCGATTGAAGGCCCGGATGACCCAGTCCCGCCAGGCCGTCATGTCCCGGGCCGAATCGATGTGATAACCGTGCGTATCTGCATACCGGGCAGCGTCCAGCCATTCGATGGCCATGCGCTCACCATAGTGCGGGGAATCCAACAGGCGCCGGACAAGGTGTTCATAGGCACGGGGGTCCGGGTCAGCCACAAAGGCGGCCACCTCGGACGGAGCCGGCGGCAGGCCGGTCAAATCCAGCGCGACCCGTCGCATCAAGGTTGCCCGGTCCGATTCGGGTCTCGGATGCATCCCGGCCTCTTCCATCCGGATACCGGTGAATTCGTCGATGGGATTACGAACCCAGCTGACATTGGAAAGCTGCGGTGGAGTTGCGGCTTTGGGAGGGAGGAACGCCCAATGTTCCTGATAGACGGCTCCTTCCGCCACCCATTGCCGCAGCATCTCCCGTTGAGGGCCGGTCAGCGTCCGGCCACTATCCGGAGGCGGCATCACCTCGTCCGGATCCAGGGTGAACAATCGAAGAACCAATTCACTCGCCTCCGGCTTGCCCGGGGTCACGGAAGGCTTGCCAGATTTCCCTCCCTTCAGGGCGTCGTCCCGGATATCGAGGCGCAATTGTGCCTTGCGTTGATGGTTGTCAAACCCGTGACACGAAAAACACTGCTCACTGAGAAGGGGGCGGATATCCCGGTTGAACTCCAAGGGTCCGTGAGCCCCGGAGGCCGCCTGGACGACGGGCGTAAGGAATCCGATGGCGACCCCCAGAACCTGCAGGATGCGATTCTTGACGCGATGGACCAATTGGGGAAAGCCGGGCATGTTTTTCAATCCGACGAGGAAGGTCACAGACCTATTCTATGCCGGTTCTGGAAAATGGAAATCAACGTCTCGGCAACTGGTCCGGCTTCAACGCTTCACCGTGGTGTTATCGGAAAGCCAGACCATGTCCTTGTTGTTGGGCGAAGCGACATTGAGCGGCATGTCGTAATACTTCACCCCAACCACCGTCCGTGCATCCTTCCAGGAACGAATCTCCGCATGGCCATCTGCGAACGACAGTCCGGCCGCCCGATTATGGTAACTGGCGGGATAGTCGATGATCCGGGCGCTTGCCGGTTTTTCGACCATCATATTGGCAAAACCCCCGGCATTGATGCTGTCCGGGTGTTCGTCCAAGAGAACAAAGTGCTGGGATGGCGACACAAAATCCGCCGATTTGTAGAAGGTTTTGTACGTCTTCTGGGCGGGCACCATACTGCTTCCGGGCGGCAGCCACTCCCCTGGCCCACCCATCGCCTGACTCATGCTCATGCTGCGAACCCGCGGGTATTTCTTTCCACTCAGCGTCACCATGCTGAAATCCGCAGGGCATTTGTAAACCTCGGCCGATTTCAGATATGGAGCGAACTTGGAGTTGGCCGGGTCCATGATCATCTGGACGTTGGTGTTATCGGTCGGAAATGGTCCCGGCCATCCCAACCAACCGCCCACCCACTGGAAGGGCTCGTCCCGTGAATTGCCCGGAGCCGTCAGTCGGTCCAGGTTGTCATTCGGGTACATCAGGTGTGCCAGTTGCAACTGCTTGAGGTTGCTCATGCACTTGATGCCCTGAGCCTTGGTTTTGGCCTTGCCCAGAGCCGGCAACAACATGCCGGCCAGAATTGCGATGATCGCGATGACCACCAGCAGCTCAATCAGTGTGAACGCGGCCCCCGATCGGAAGTTGGCTTTCATGGGACACTTCCTACGCGAGCCGCCCGCCCAACGCGAACCTGAATTTCAGGTCTGAAAAAAAGTCAGGCGCGATGTTGATTCGCCAGGTTAACCCCGGGCCGGATTAGCCGTTGCCACTACTGCCCCATCGCCCAAGGCGGGACGCTTGCCGCGATGCCACCAGAGAACCAGTGCGCTGGCGATGTAGATGGATGAGTAGGTTCCGGTGATGATACCCACCAGGAACGTGAAGGCGAAGTCATTGATCGGCCCGCCACCGAAGAGATAGAGCGAACCGGTCGCCAGGAACACCGTTCCGGAGGTGATGATGGTTCGGCTCAGCGTCTGGTTCAGCGCCTTGTTCAGGATCTCGGAAAAAGTTCCCGGAACCCCCAGCTTCAAGTCTTCCCGAATCCGGTCGAAAATGACAATCGTGTCGTTGATGGAGAATCCGATGATGGTCAGCAGTGCGGCCACAAAGGTCGCATTAAACTGGCGCCCGTTGCCCAGCAAACCGGTGAGGCAGTAACAACCGATGGTCATGAGCACGTCGTGAATCACCGCGATCACGGCTCCCACGGCGAAACTGAATTCATACCGGAAGGCCACATAGACCAGGATGCCAAACAGCGACAGGATTGAGGCGATCACCGCCGACTTCTGGATTTCCTGTCCGACCACGGGACCGATCTGATCAAGGGCCACCCGCTCGAATTTGGCCTCGGGAAAGGCAGCTTTCAACGCGGCCTCCGCCTTGTCTCCGTTCCCCGGCTGGCCAGTCTTGGCGGCGGTATCATCGTGCGACGTCACCACCCGGACCGTTTCCTTCCCATTGGAGATGTCGCGCTGATATTGGACGATTGGCTCACCCAGTTTCAGCGGGGCAATCGCCTTGGTCAGCTGCCCGGCCTCAATCTTTTTGTCAAACTTGAGAGTGAGTTCGTCGCCCCCGGCGAAATCAACACCCAGCATGTCCTGGCCCCGAACAAAGATTCCATAGCCCAGTCCAATGATGATCACCGACCAGGAGAGGGCGAAGGCCACCTTGGCCAGCTTCATGAAGTCCAGCTGGGCGTCGCGGATCAGGTGAAGCATCTTCACTCCACCCGACAGGATGTTCGTCTTGCTCAGGAGGAAGTCGAAAATCAACCGGGTGATGACCAGTGCGGTGAACAAGCTCGCCAGGACGCCGATGGTCAACGAAACACCGAATCCCTTGACCGTTCCGGTGCCGAACGCAATCAACAGCACCGCGGAAATCAGCGTCGTCACGTGGGAATCCAGAATGGTGGCAAACGCACGACCATAACCGGCCGCCACAGCACCGCGGACCGATTTCTTGGCCGCCTGCTCTTCCCGGATACGCTCAAAAATCAGAACGTTGGCATCCACCGCCATGCCGACCGTCAAAACGATACCGGCGATACCGGGCAGCGTGTAGGTCACGTTGAGGGAACACATCACCCCGAGGAGGATGAGGATGTTGACCAGCAGAGCGACGTTGGCAATGACACCGGCCAGGAGGTAATAGAGGGCCATGAACGCCGCCACCGCCATGACGCCGTAGACGGAAGCCTTGATGCCGGAACGGATCGAATCACCGCCCACCGAAGGATCGACCCCGCGTTCCTCGATGATTTTCAGCGGGGTTTGAAGCGGATTATCGAGTGAAACTGCGAGGTCGAACGCCTCTTTTTCACTAAAATCCCCCGTGATGGATCCCGACCCGGTGGTGATGGGGGTGTTGATCACCGGATCCGACACCACTTCCCCGTCGAGAATGATGGCCAGCCGGCGCCCCACGTTTTCACGGGTGATGTCGCCGAACAACTGGGCTCCCTCAAGATTCAGCGAAAACGCGATCTCGGGTTTTCCAGTGAGGTTATCGTGAGAGACATGGGAACTGGAAACGTAGGTCCCGACCATACCGCGTTCTGCCGTCTTCTTGACAATCAGCGGGCGGGCGGAGACACGGCCATCGGGAAGGGTTCGCACGACCCGCTTCAGTTCATAACCGGGTGGGATCAATCCGCTGTCGAGATGCGCCTCGTTATCGGGATCCACGAGTCGAAATTCCAGGTAGGCCGCCTTCTGGATCTGTTGCTTGGCACCCTCCTTGTCGGCTTCGGTCAACCCCGGCAACTGGACCATGATCCGATTGTCGCCCGCCGGTGCGATGAGCGGTTCGGAAACACCGAACCGGTCCACCCGCTTGCGCAGGACTTCCACCGCTTTTTCTGCCATCATGCCCCTCGAAAGGCTGGCACCAAATCCATTGGTGTCGGACTTGGTGGTGTCCATTTCGAGAAGGAACTGGGTACCGCCCTGAAGGTCGAGGCCCAGCTTGAACTTCCCGGCGGATTCCCGCTGAAGCCGGTTCAAAATCGCCCGGGTTTCATTCCGTTCCTCGGCCACCTCGATGAAATTGGTCGGGAAATAGCGACGGATGCTGTTGGT
>CAIPFS010000630.1 GCA_903864375.1 uncultured Verrucomicrobiota bacterium | reverse complement strand
GGTCGAGGTTGAAATCCGGCAAAGCAACCACGAAGGTCAGTTGGTGACCTGGATCCAGGAAGCTCGTGGGGCGTTTCACGCCATCCTGTTCAATGCCGCCGCCTACACCCATACCAGTGTGGCCCTACGGGACGCCATTCTGGCCGTCGGCTTGCCGGTGGTGGAAGTCCACCTTTCCAATATTCATGCCCGGGAGGAATTCCGGCATCGTTCGTTGATGGCCGGTGTCTGTCGCGGTCAGATTTCCGGATTTGGAGCCCAGTCCTATCTTTTGGGTCTTGAGGCTTGCGTTACCGTTACATCTTTGGCGTAAACCTTAAATACCGCCTTGTTTGACGCACCATTACCGTTTTTGTTCACGCTTGACCGTATCGGCGTGGGTTGCCTAGCCTCCCTCCCTGAAAGATACGAAGGCAATGCGCGAGCCGCTTGCATGGACATTTTCCCCGAACATTGACTGCACGTGAGTTTATTCACCGTGCAAACCTGGAGCCCTTTGTGGATCTGAAAGAAATAAAAGCCATCATCGATCTGATGAAAAAGAACTCGCTCACCGAGTTCGAACTTGAGCTGAACGACTTCAAAATCAAACTCCGGCGCCCCTTGGGGAACGCCGGCACCCACGTCGGGGTGACGCCCATCGACGACCCGGAGCTGACCGCCTATGTTCCGCTGGCACGGGCGGCCCATCCCACCGTGAGCCATGCGGGAGGCGCCAACGATCCGGAGATCAAGTCGCCGATGATCGGGACTTTTTACCGCTCTCCGTCTCCGGAGGCTGCCCCTTACGTGGATATTGGTTCCGAAGTGGGTCCCGATACCGTTGTTTGCATCATTGAGGCCATGAAGGTCATGAATGAGGTCAAGGCGGAGGTCCGGGGAGTCATCACCTCCATCCCGGCCGAAAACGCCAAGCCCGTTGAATTTGGCCAGCCGCTGTTTAAAATTCGTCCTCTCTAGACTTTCCGCCTCCCGTTGTTGAGTCGGATTGGGACTTCGTCCCGCCGGTCAACTGTCCGGGAGGTGATTAATCCGCATGTTTGAAAAGATACTGGTCGCCAACCGCGGCGAAATTGCGATGCGCATCATCCGCGCATGCAAAGAGCTCAACATCAAAACGGTGGCGGTTTATTCCAAGGCCGACGCCAACTCCATGCATGTCGAGGTGGCTGATGAGGCCATCTGCATTGGCGAAGGGCCGAGTGCCGACAGCTACCTGCGCATTGATCGCCTGGTTTCAGCGGCTGAAATCTCCGATGTCGATGCGATTCACCCCGGCTACGGATTTCTCAGCGAGAATGCCCATTTCGCTGACGTCTGCGAAAGCTGCAACATTCGTTTCATTGGACCACGTTCAGCGGCAATGAACGCCCTGGGTGACAAGGCGGCGAGCCGGACGCTGGCAAAGCGCGCCGGAGTTCCCACCCCGCCCGGTTCTGATGGATTGGTGGCGACGGAACAGGAGGCCCTCACCTCCGCCCGCAAGATTGGCTATCCGGTGATGATCAAAGCCGTAGCTGGCGGCGGAGGACGCGGAATGCGCGTGGCTCACAACGACGTGGCCCTGGTGAAGGGCTACCACACCGCCCGTTCCGAGGCTGAAAAGGCCTTCGGAAACAGCGGAGTCTATGTCGAGAAATTCATCGAAAACCCCCATCACATCGAGTTTCAGATTTTCGGGGATACCAAGGGCAATTGGGTTCACATGGGTGAGCGCGACTGTTCGATCCAGCGCAGGAACCAAAAACTGATTGAGGAGACCCCTTCCCCGCTTTTTGAGCGAAAGGAGTTTCGCGATCTGCGAAAGAAAATGGGCCGCGCCGCGCTGAAGATTGCGGAAGTCTCCGGATACACCAACGCCGGGACGGTGGAATTCATCGTCGACGAGGGCGGAAACTACTACTTTCTGGAGGTCAACAAACGCATCCAGGTCGAGCATCCCATTACTGAGGAGGTCACCGGGATTGATCTGGTCCGGCTGCAGATCCTGGTCGCCGCCGGCGAAAAGCTGCCGATGAGCCAGAATGACATTCAAATGAAGGGCCATGCCATTGAGGTCCGCGTGAATGCCGAGGATGCCTTCGACGATTTCCGGCCCAGCCCGGGCCGCATTGACGTTTACTATGCCCCCGGGGGGCGCGGCGTGCGGGTCGATTCTCATGCCTATGCGGGCTACACCATTCCGCCCTAT
Source organism: uncultured Verrucomicrobiota bacterium (assembly GCA_903864375.1). Taxonomy (GTDB): domain Bacteria; phylum Verrucomicrobiota; class Verrucomicrobiia; order Limisphaerales; family UBA9464; genus CAILNN01. The sequence goes on along the minus strand of CAIPFS010000630.1, from coordinate 10,728 downwards.
TACGACTCCATGATCGGAAAGCTGATCACCTATGGAAAGGATCGCACCGAGGCCATGAACATCATGAGCCGGGCGTTGTCGGAATACATGATTCGGGGCATCAAGACGACGATTCCATTTGAACAGGCCATTTTGAAGGATCCCGATTTCCGCCGCGGTGACTACACCACCCATTTTGTCGAGGGACTGCTGGGTGGAGCCCGGCGCGAGTTGATCCAGGTGCAGGCCTGAGGCTCTGAAGCTCAAACGTCTGGAAAGCTCACGCCGCTCCGGTTTTCGCGTATGGATTTACGGGCAAAACCGGAACAGGATGCCGGCGCTCTCGCACGGGAACGGACTCTCCGGCAGTGGCGTCGGCTGGATACCCGGGAAGTGGAGGGCGCTCAGCGCCGCCGGGACCGGACATTGATGGAATTGGTGCCCGCCGTTCTTGGAGGGCTTCGACTGGAAGAGAGGGTGATGGAATCCCAGATCACTCAGTTGTGGCCGCAGGTGATCGACCCGGTGCTTGCCAAACACAGCCAACCCGTGGGACTGGTCAAAGGGACGCTCTTCGTGATCGTCGACAGCAACGTCTGGTTATCCGAAATCCTCCGGTATCGTCGTTCTGAGATCCTCCAACGCCTTCAGGACGCATTTGGCAGGAGCAGGATAGAAAAAATAAGCTTCAGGCTCGGCTAGTGGGTGCGAGGCGTTGTGCCTCCTCCAGACCCAGCTGCCGCCACTGCCCTTTGGGCAGATCGCCCAGAACAAGGGGGCCGATGGCGATTCGAACCAGTTGAAGTACTTCGACTCCGAGGGCGGCCAGAAGGCGGCGCAGGTGACGGTTTCGCCCCTCGCTCAGGGCCAGCTCAAGCCAGCAGTTCCGGGGTCCCTCCCGGACAACCTCCGCACGCTGGACACGCAATAGCTCCCCGTCCACGGTCACTCCTGAAAGAAGACGTTCCATGAACTCCGCCGATGGACGGACGGTCGCGTGAACGTGATACACTTTCTGACATCCGGAAGCGGGCTCGGTAATGGCATTCGCCCAGGCGGTGTCGTTGGTGAACAGCAGCAATCCCTCACTGGCTTGGTCCAGACGCCCCACAGGAACCAGCCGGGGAAGTCCCGATCCCTCCAGGCACCGGAAGACGGTGGGACGCCCCAGTTCATCGGAGGCGGTGGTCACCAATCCGCGCGGTTTGTTGAGCATCAGGTAGGTCGGCTTTTCTCGCCCCACGACGACCCCGTCGACCATCACCGTCGAGATGGCCGGTTCCACCGGTTGGTCGATTCGCCGACAGACCTTTGAGTCCACCCGGACCCTTCCGGCGAGGATCAGTTGTTCAGCCTCCCGCCGGGAACAATACCCGAGTTTGGACAATGTCCTCGCCAGACCAGCCGATGGTCCGGAGGGTTTCAAGCCGCCCAGGCCCGCTCGATGGAACGGCGCTGCCAGAGGAACTCGAACATGTTCCCTTCGTGGGGCTGATCCCAGGAGATCTTCATGGTCGACACGGGTCCGATGTTCAACCGCTCGATATGGGGAAACGCCGACAGCTGATCGATGAACCCGGGATCCCGGGTGATGGCAGTCACCGCCAGGCTGTACCCAATTTCAGAAAGCATCTTCTCCTGAGTGGTTTCGACCACGCTCGCATAGGGGAAAAGGAATTCACGATTGGCCAGCGGATGGGAGAATGAGTCGCAGGAAACAATGGTGGGGCGTAGGTAAACGCCCCCGTCCAGCAACACCTTTCGGGGTCCCGATCGATACCGGGCGGTAACGTCCTGCGCTCCCGGGGTCTTCAGTCCCTCTTCGAGCTGTGCATCGATGGAATCGGCCATCTTGGGATTGGCGAATCCGCTCAGCCGGGCTTCCGGATCCTCCGGTCCGGAAGGCTGAACAGGACCCAGGCGTTGTGCGAGGGCCTCGGCAATCTCGGCGCCATATTTGGGAACCACAATGGCGGAGGCATTGATGCAGGAACGCCCCCCGTTGTCGGAAATACTGGCCACCATCACGTCGAGATACTCGCGCCAATTTTCGATGCAGTCGGTGCCGATCAGAATTTTGCTCCAGCCTGGGCCGTGAATCTGGATGCGGGGATCGTTGGCGTACTGTGCCGTTGTTGTTTTGTCCCCGAAAACAAGCGCCCGCCCGCAGGAACGAAGGATTTCCGCAGCCCCTTCATGATCGGTGGGATAGAATCCGAAGGCCTCCACGGGTGCCCCCGCCGCGATGAACGCCTGGATCAGGCGATAGGGTGTCCATGGCTCCTCTTTTCCCGGTTTGATGAGCACCGGTGTCTTGAGGGCGATGGACGGCAGCCACAATGAATTGACCGCTGGAGAATTGCTCGGCATGACCAATCCCAGCGCCTGGGAGGTTGGAAAAAAGGAGAGTTTGGTCCCGAACTGTTCGCCATAACCCCTGTCGAGGATCGACAGATCCAATCCCCGCGAGAGTCCATTCAGAATGGTCGACATATGGGTGAGGGCGTAGGCGACCTTGTCCATGTTCCGACGGACCATCACCTGGGGAAGTCCACTGGTGCCGCTCAGGGTTTCAACGTATTCAGCAGCGGATTGCGTATGGCCACGGTCTCCCAACGGCAGGTTGCCCTTCAGGAACAATTCACCGGCACGACCGGAAATATCGATCAGCTGCTGGCAGGTGTATCGATTGAGAGCCGCCCGGGCCGCGGGCAGGCGTCCGAGGTCCTTGCGGACGATTCCCGCATTGACGGTGGAGACCACGGCCCGCACAGATCCCGTTCGGTGGTCGCGGACTTCGAGTTTTTCGAGGCTGTCGTAGGAGCGGCCAAGGCGCATCACCGGGAGGTGAGCCACGGCGCTCTGGGAGTTGATCGTCATCTTGGGGGCAAAATGGTACGTCTGCGTAATAATGCCAAGTGAAACTACAAGCCGAATTGGATCATGACTTTTCGCACTGTTTTTTTCCCCCGGTGTGGCACCCTCTTCCCGCTCCGTCGGCATACAGGATGAATTGGCTCGACCGCTCTTTCCGCGGGACTTCCAATCCACCGGGACAAGCCAGGGGCCGTAAACCGTCATGATTGAATCCGCTGAATTTCGCGCCCGAGTTGCCGATCAACTGCGTACCCAGGCCGGGTCGGTCGCCACCCTTTCGGCCTTTGTGGGCCTGGATGGATTTGTCGATGAAATCCTCCACGTGGTCGACAAACGCCAGAGTGCCGACCGATACGACCGGGTCCGGACGATTGGAGATTTTGGTGACCGACTCTCGTCAGCCTCGGGCCAGAGCACCAATGTGGAACTGGTCAATGTCATGACCAAACTCGGGGGTAACGGACCGATCATGGCCAATGCCCTGGCCAGCTTTGGAATGAACGTTTCCTACCTGGGCTCCCTCGGTTGGCCGTCGTTGCACCCGGTTTTCGATGAATTCGCCCGTCGGGCGGAGGTGGCTTCCCTATGCAGTCCGGGCTTCACCGATGCTCTGGAGTTTGAAGACGGCAAAGTCATGGTGGGCAAGCACTATACCCTCAAAGAGGTCAATTGGAGCACCATTGAGTCCCGGTTTGGTCGTGAGAAGTTCGCCCTCCGATTTGGCTCGGCCAGCCTGGTCGGCTTTGTCAATTGGACCATGCTGCCGTACATGAGCGACATCTGGACCAACATCCAGCGGGAGTTGCTGCCCGCCCTGACCGGCCCGCGTCGCCGCCTGTTCGTTGACCTGGCAGACCCGGAAAAGCGGCTGCCTGGCGATATTCTTCAAGCCCTCGAGTTGATCACCGCCTTCGGCACAAAATTTGATGTCATCCTGGGTCTCAATGAAAAGGAGGCGTACGAGATCGCCGCGGTCCTCGGTCTGGACCCCACCCCCCGTGACTGGAAGGGGCTGGCCGAACTGGCACTTCAAATCCACCAGCGCGTTCCGGTTGAAACGCTGGTGATTCACCCGGTGACCTATGCCCTGGCCGTTTCCGCGGGGGAAGTTTCGGTGGTGGCCGGTGCGGTCTGTCGACGACCCAAGATCACCACGGGCGCCGGCGACCATTTCAACAGCGGCTTTTGCCTTGGAAAACTGCTGGGCCTGGACAATGCCGCGAGTCTCTTGTGTGGCGTCAGCACCAGCGGGCACTACGTCCGCACCGCCGAAAGTCCATCCGTGCCGCAGTTGATCGAACTGATGGAAAACTGGCCGGTCGCCTGAGGGTCTCAGGCCGATCCGACGGCCCGTGCCCCCATCGTTGCCCACCTTGTTGCCACCGCTGGATCGCCCAGCGGTTGGAGATGAACCCTCGGAGCAAATCCGCTCCGGTTTATTCCCCCACCTGACGCTTGATGGAGGCGCAGATGAGCTGGGACCAGCGTTCCAACGCGGATTGTTCGGGTCCCTCGAGCAACAATCGCGCCTTGGGCTCGGTCCCGGAATAGCGCAGCAGGACCCTACCTCCCAGCGGTTGAAGCGCGGCTTCCGCCTGACGCACCAGGTCCAGAACACCATCGAGTTCATCGAACGGGGTCTTCACGCGCACCCGGACGTTGTGAACCAGTTGGGGAAAACGAACCCAGCAACGGGCCAGCTGGGAAAGGGCATGTTTTCGCGTCTTCATGGCGCTGAGCACTTGCAACGCTGCGACCAGGCCGTCCCCGGTGGAACTGTGGTCCCGGAAGATGACGTGGCCACTCTGCTCTCCGCCCAGGTTGAAGCCACCTTCCAGCATCTTGTCGATGACGTGCTTATCGCCGACGGCAGTCCGAATCACCCTGCCTCCTGCCTTTTCAATGGCCGGTTCCATCCCGGCGTTGCTCATCACGGTGGTCACCACCGTTTTTTGCAGCAGCGTGCCCTCCGCCAGCATTTGCAACGCCGCAATCACCAGGATGTCATCCCCGTCGACCAGTGTTCCGGTTTCGTCACACAGGATCAGCCGGTCCGCGTCACCGTCATGAGCGATTCCGACGTCCGCACGATACTCCCGCACCCGGCTCCTCAGTAATTCGGGATGCATGGAACCACATTCCTGATTGATGTTGGTCCCGTTGGGCTGATTGCCAAAAACGATCAGGTCCGCACCCAATTCCTGCAAAACCGCCGGGCTGGTCTTGTAGGCGGCGCCGTGACCGCAATCGATCACCACACGCATTCCTTCAAGTGTCGCGCCGCGGGGGAACGACGCTTTCGCGTGCTCCACGTAGCGACCGATGGCGTCGTCGATTCGAAACGCCTTTCCGATCTGGTTCGCCGTCGGTCGGATGCTTTCAATTTCACCACTGAACACCAAATCCTCGATGCGATGCTCGACGTTGTCGTCCAGTTTGAATCCGTCCGGCCCGAAGAACTTGATTCCGTTGTCATCGTAAGGATTGTGTGATGCCGTGATGACAATCCCGGCGTCCGCTCGCAGCGACCGCGTGACATATGCCACCCCCGGAGTGGGCAGCGGACCGATGAGAATGACGTCGACCCCCATCGACAGGACTCCCGAGGAAATGGCATTCTCCAGCATATACCCGGAAAGACGGGTGTCCTTTCCGATCACAATGCGATGGCGGACGCGATTTCTCGCCTCCCCCGACTGTCGTTGAAAAACGTGAGCCGCCGCCCTGCCCAATTTGAGCGCCGTCTCTGCGGTGACCGGCTCAATATTTGCCCGACCGCGAACCCCATCGGTTCCGAAAATCCGTGAATTGCTGGACATATGTGTTGGAAAGGTTATCGCGAAGGTTCCGCGGTGGAAAGCCGCTTCACCTCGACCCGCCGGGGAACCACCTTGCGAATATGGAGCCATTCGGGGGCATGGACATGGAGGGAATGAAGACCATCGCTGGAATCCTCCCCCATGACGTTCACATACACCTCCAGATCCTCCGGAGAGACGCGTTCGGTGGATTTGGCATCAACCTGGAGGGTGATCGTCACTGTGGACGGGGTCAGACGATAGACACCCGCATCTGAAGGCGCAGCAAGGACCGCCACCGGCATCGATCGGATCTCCCGCTCGTTTTCGCTCCCCTCCCCCACCCCTTCCATGGAACCCGATCTCACCGTCAACCAGATCATGGAGGCGAGAAAAATGGCCAGCGCCTTCTGCCAACGATTGCGGGTGAAGATGAAGCTCCAGGACATGACTATGCGACGTTGCTCTTGTCGGTCGCCCCCGATCGATTCAACAAGAGGCGAAACCGCTGCCTCCAGCCCCGGGGCTCCTGCCGGCGCACCAGCGCCGACGTTAGAAACGCCCGCAATTCTTCCACCGAAACGTTCCGGACGAACTGACCGCGGACAGAATAGGAAATTCCGCCGGTCTCCTCGGAGACCACGATCACGACGGCATCACTCTCCTCGCTCAGTCCAATGGCGGCCCGATGCCGGGTTCCCACCGATTTCGGAAGATCCTGCCGCTGGGTCAGCGGGAAAATGGCGGCCGCGCGCAGGATACGACCATCGCGGACCACGACCCCCCCGTCATGGATGGCGTTGTTGGGAAAGAAAATTGTTTCCAGCATTTCCGGTGTCAGCTCGCAGTCGACCTGGATGCCCCCCTCGACCAGCTCGGTCAGGGTCTGATTTCGCTCGACCGCGATCAGGGCTCCGATGTGAACCGGCGCCAGGCGGTCCACCGTCTCAACGAGATCCTCGATGTTTTCGCGCTGTTCCCGGACTGGATTAAGCAACGGAAGGTTGCCCAGTTCCGCAAGAATCCTCCTCAACTCCGGTTGAAATATCACCACCACCGAAATCGCCAGCACGCCGAAAAACTGATTCAACAGAGAATTAAGGACTTTAAGGTCCAAGACCCGGGTGATGATGGTCAGCGTCAGGAGCAGGGCCATGAAGCCGGTGACCACTGGAGCCCCACGCGTGCCGCGAATAAAAAGAAAGGCGTAATAAAGCCCCACCGCGAGAATCAGAATCTCGACGGCGGGTCGCCAGGCGATTTGTGCGATGGTCCAAAGTAAATTCACATGTCCTCCGACGGCCGCCCGGCCAGCGCCTCCCACATCCGAAGTGCCCGGACCGTCTCCAGCACGTCATGGGTCCGGAAGACCGAACACCCTTGGGACGCCGCATGCACGGTGCAGGCCAATGCCGCCGGCAGCCGCTCCCCGGCGTCGCCTCCGGCGATTTTGCCCAGGAAGGACTTTCGGGAGACACCAATGACGACGGGACGCCTCTGACGATTATAGACTTCAAGGCCGGCCAGCAATTTTAAATTCTGATCGACCGTCTTCCCGAACCCAATGCCGGGATCGAGGGCAACCTGTTCTGGATCCACGCCGGCTTCCTTCAGCCCGACCAGGGCTTCTGAAAAAAAAGCACCGATTTCGGCGACTACGTCCCCGTAGGTGGGCTGGGATTGCATGGTCAACGGCGTTCCCTGCATGTGCATGGCCACATAGCCCGCACCGGAATCCGCCACGGCGCGCCACATGGACTCGGAGCCCCGGGTGGCCTCGATGTCGTTGATGATGGATGCCCCCGCCTCCAGGACCTCCTTCGCCACCTGGGCCTTGCGTGTGTCCACGGAAACCGGAATTGGAAACCGCCCGGCCAACCGCTCAAGAACAGGGAGAACTCGACGCAGTTCCTCACGTTCCTCCACCGGGATCGCGCCGGGCTTGGTGGATTCCCCCCCAAGGTCCAGGATGTCCATCCCCTCCTCGAGCATCCGGAATGCCCTGTCAACGGCGAATCCGGGATCCAGAAAACAGCCACCGTCGGAGAAGGAATCCGGGGTGACATTGAGGATTCCCATCACGAGCGGCCGACGCGGGAAGCGGAAGGAGAAGTTCTTGGCGCGCCACTCCATCCTGGGTCAGTAGGTGGGATTGGCCGCCGAAAGGGCCGGGCTCCGTTGGATGAGCTCGATTTCATAGCCTTCGGGCGCATCGACGAAAGCGAATCCCCCGGTTCCGTCTTCCTTGTAGGTGGGACCATCGGAGTATTTCAAACCGAGGCCCTGCAAATGCCGCCCAAACTCCTCCAGGGAATCCACCTGAAATGCCAGATGCGTCAGGTCGGCCTGCACCTCGACCGGACCCGAGCTGGGGAAATGACACAGTTCGATGGTTTCGTCGCTCTCCGGCGCCTTCAGGAACACCAACTCCGATCCACGTGGCGACTTGTGACGTCGAACCTCGGTCAATCCGAGGACCTCCTTGTAAAAGCGAACCGATCTCTCGAGGTCATTGAGCCGATAGCGGGTATGGAGTAGCTTGCGCACGGTCATGAACCCACACTAGCGGGCGTGGAGAAACCCGCCAAGTTCGCCTCAACAAAATTCGGCTCGTCAATCGGGGAACGGATGGCTTCCCTTCACCGAAGACAGCCTCACGGGATGTTGTTCCATTCATGAATTCCACCGAAGCCACACTCCTTCTGGACAAACTCCTTCTCGGGGCGGTCACCCGCGATGAAGTCCTCCACGCTTTTCAGGCAGCGCCGGTCATGGATTTGGGCTTTGCGTCCGTCGACCTTCAGAGGTCACTCCGACAGGGATTTCCCGAAGTCATTTACGGGGCCGGAAAAACACCGGCACAGGTCCTGGCCATCGCCGACGCCATCCTTCGCGAAAGTGGGCGGGTGCTGGTCACCCGCGTGACCTCCGAACACGCCGGACTCTTTCTCCAGCAGTTCCCCGGGGCGGTCCATCATGAACTGGCCCGGTGCATCACCTGCGAAGTCAGTCGGTTGCCTCGTCGATCGGGCGATATCGCCGTCGTCTGTGCGGGAACCAGTGATTTACCGGTGGCCGAGGAGGCTGCGCTGACTGCCGAGTTCATGGGGAATACCGTCCGCCGAATATACGATGTCGGAGTCGCCGGGCTTCACCGGCTCCTTCGACGCCTTCCGGAACTGCAACAGGCCCGTGTGGTGATCGTCGTCGCCGGCATGGAGGCGGCCCTGCCCAGCGTGGTGGGGGGGCTCATTCAGGCCCCGATGATCGGTGTTCCCACCAGCGTGGGGTATGGCAGTCATCTCGGTGGGATCACCGCCCTGTTGGGGATGCTGAACTCGTGCGCCAGCGGCCTGACGGTCGTGAATATCGACAACGGCTTTGGTGCAGGCTTTGCCGCCAGCCGAATCAATTCCATGCCAGTTCCCGCACCCGGAGGCACCCTCTCGTGAGTTCCCCTTCCCAGCTATCAGCCCAGCCACCGTCCCCGGCCCGTTCCACCGCGTTGACCGATATCCGTTCTGAATCCCGCGAAACGCTGGCCTCACGCTTTGGCGGGCCGGGGATTCCCTCCTACCGGCTCGATCAATTGCTGGCGTGGCTGTATCCGCATCGCGTCGAAAAGTGGGACGAAATGACCAATCTCCCCCGAAAATTGCGGGAGGAATTGGCACAACATTTCGGTCTGGAACTGCCGCAGCTGATTCAGAAGCAGGGTTCCCACGACAGCACCCAGAAGTTCCTCTGGAGGCTCGGTGACGGCAATCTTGTCGAAAGCGTCCTTATCCCCGCCAACCCGGACCTTTATGGCGAGCGGGCGGATCGCCACACCTTGTGCGTCTCCACCCAGGTGGGCTGTGCCTATGGCTGCCGCTTTTGCGCCAGCGGGCTCGACGGATGGCGTCGCAATCTGGGTCCCCACGAAATCATTGGACAGGTCCTCGCGGTCGAGCGGTGGAATTCCAGGTCGTCTGGAAAACCCGACGACGCTCAAGCTCCGGCCCAGACTCCGCCCGCGACCTCCGAAAGGTTGGTCAACAATCTGGTGATCATGGGGATGGGTGAACCGTTGGCGAACTACGATAACCTGATGCAGGCCCTTCGGACGCTGAACGCCCCCTGGGGAGGCGCCATCGGAGCCCGAAAGATCACGATTTCAACGAGCGGCCTCGCACCGCGAATCCGCGATCTGGCCGATGATCCCCTTCAATTCCGACTGGCGATTTCCCTGCATGGCGCGACCGACGAGGTGCGGGATCGCATCATGCCGGTCAACCGCAAATACCCACTCGCCGTCCTCACCGAGGCCGGCATGTATTATGTCGAGAAAAAGGGGAAAATGATCACGCTGGAGTACATCCTCATCGCCGGAGTCAATGATTCCCTGGACGAGGTGCTTCCGCTCAGCCGCCTTGCCCATAAACTCCACGCCAAGGTCAACCTCATTCCCTATAACCAGGTGGAAGGACTATCCTGGACGCGGCCCGAGGAATCGCATTGCCGGAGATTTTCCGAACGTCTTCAAGCGGAGGGCATCACCGCCACCCTGCGAATCGAAAAGGGACACGATATCGAAGCAGCATGTGGTCAGTTGCGACTGAAGTCTGAGCGGCTGACTCCCTTGAAGGCCACTTGAGTTCCGGAGTCGGCTTCGACAAGGTCGCCGCTCGCATGTCCACCTCCCAAAACCCCAACACCGGTCCCGGACCGACCCGGATCATTCACCGGTCCGAAAAGGCGCACGGGGGCGGTATGCCCACCCGCTCGCCCAAACCCTTCGATGCCTCGGTGGGGGTCAGTCGGTTTTCAGCCATCGTCGCCGGCATTCTGGCGCTGACATTGCTGGGCATGGGATTCAGCCGCCTCTGGTTTACGGGAATCCGCAATGATCTTCATGGAATGCCGGAAAATGACCTCCTGTTGGAGGGAGTTGTCTTCCTGTCTCTCGGAACCACCCTGATCGCCATCTTCCGGGCACGCGCCCGCGAAAATCTGATCATTGCCGGACTCCTCTTTGTCACCCTGACCCTGGTCTTCGCACCGACCCAGCTGGGCCTCCTCATGGGGCCGGCCC
>CAIPFS010000629.1 GCA_903864375.1 uncultured Verrucomicrobiota bacterium | reverse complement strand
GATCTCCCCGGATCAATCGATCCGACGGGATGACCACCACCTTCGGCTTTTCCGTCTGGCAACCCATCGCCAAGAGAAACACCGACCACAACATGAGCAGCCACAATGCGGTTGACCTCATCAATCCCGCCGGATGCGGATGCAATAGCGCCGTCAACTCGTTCGGTTTCATTGGTTCGAATGGTTTCTGGATCATCCGCTTGTGAGGCTTTGCGCTTCCACCACCAGGCGGCGACGGAAGCGACAGTCCCCAGCAGCGTGAGGATCGCAAGCGCCAGGGCCATAGGTTAGGGCTTCGCGGTGGTTGCCACGGCAGAGGCCGCGACAGCAGCCACGGCAGCGGAGGCCGCATTCACATGGGCGACCTTCAAAAATGCCCGCGACACCGCATACACCGCCCCGACGACACCCGACACAATGTCGATGGTAGCAGCGGTGGAAGGGCTGATGTTCGGCGTGAAATGCGCCAAGAGCGGCAGCACAACAGCCACAGCGATGGACACGATGCCCTCGGTGGTCTTGAAACCGTCCTTGAGGGCGGGGATGGCCGCACGCGCATCGGCGATCTGGGTGCCAATGGTGGTGATCAGCGGAGTGGCGGTGGCAATGGCCTTGCCCGCGCCGCCGGCCTTGTAGGCATCGTAGACCTCCTTGGCCAATTCAGCATCAGCATCCAGGTCATTAATGAACTGCGTGATCTTCGGGTCCACTTGGGAAGGCACCGGAATGGCGCTTGGAGCCGAAGCAACGGGAGAATCAGAAGGCGTAACCATAAGAGTGAATCAATGGGAGTGAAAAACACCTGTGACCAGGCGAGAGTGAGAAGAGACACCGACCAAGGGCTCGTGAAGCCACGACGCCCGATCACAGGCAAAGCTGGAAATGGGGGAAACTGCGCTGCACTGCACTTGGTCGGTCATGCGGGCCAGAGCCTGCCCGATGAACCGCGAGGAAAGTATGCGCCCAACGTAGTAATCGAATAGGCCCACCGCAGGTGCCCAATCACCTTGGTAGGGCGAACCTCCCGGTGAGCCGCGGCGGTCCAATAGGCCGTCCGCCTCAATCGGAGGGACGCGCTCCTGCAAGTCCCAATATAATGCGGGGCATTTGCTACCCCCTATCGCCAGACCGCCGGCCCATCGAAAGAAACGCTCCAATAGGCCGTGCGCAGCACCTAGGACACTCGGCGACCGCTCAAAAACTCCACTACACTCTTCCTCGACACCACCCTATAGGAATTCGGCCCCCGCTCAGCCAGCCTGTCGCCCAGCTGCTCGAACACACGCCACGCGAACAACGAGGCAACGTGATCGTGGGAGCTTGAAAAAAGCCGCTCCAGCTCGGTGGACCGGATCCGCTCCCGTTGGGGAAGCACATCCTCCACGACAAACGCCCAGGGCACCTGAGGCTGTTTGCAATTCCGGAGATGCGCGAGAAGTGACGAACGCCAGATCCGAATCTCCCTTCGGGCCGCCTCCGGTGTGGCGATATCCCAGCTCCACGAAAACACCCCCGATTCGCACCATTCGACGATCACCCGCTCGTCCTGGTCACAGAGCACGATAGCCGCCTCGGCAGGCACCAGCGGACGCTGGGCTGGGAGTTCGATGGGCAATTCGATTTGGACAACGGCCACGCAGGGAGGAGCATACCCTTACGTGTCAACACCCATTTGGCGGCACTCAGCCGCCTTTCAAATGAGGCCGTCCGCAGGACCTCCTGCAAGTCCCAAGATATTGCTGGGATCATTGCGAACCCCTATCTAATGGTCAGACCTAATTTCAGGACCGTTTGATCTGGCTTTCGGGAACCGAGTACGCCCACACCAG
>CAIPFS010000628.1 GCA_903864375.1 uncultured Verrucomicrobiota bacterium | reverse complement strand
GCCGCCCCCAAGGTGGCCAACCCGCCCACCGCCCAGGCGGCCCCGACTCCCGCCCCTTCACGGTCCTCCGCCGCGGCACCTCCGAGTACGGTCGACGTGATCCTGGCCTTTCTGACGGCAGCCACTGGCATTGCAGTGACGATCGTCGTCTACTTCATTTCAGAGATTAACCCGTAGTTTCGACCTTCATTTCGTTATGGCTTCCGCCAACGTGCTTCAGGTGACCGAAGCGACCTTCCAGAAAGTCATCCAAGATTCGACAGGTCCTGTTCTCCTCGATTTCTGGGCTGAATGGTGTGGCCCGTGCAAGATGCTGGGGCCGACCATTGATGAGATTGCCAATGAGTTCGTTGGAAAGGCGGTCATCGGAAAGGTGGACCTCGATTCCGAGCAGTCTCTTGCCGCCAAATTCAGCATTTCCAGCATTCCAACCCTGCTCATCTTCAAGCAAGGACAGGTGGTCAAACAACTGGTCGGAGTGCGACCCAAGAAGGAAATTGTCGAAGAGCTGAAGAAGTTGCTCTAGATGCAGTCGGAGCGTTGATGGACAGGGAATTGGGACTAAAGGACCCTCTCCCTTCCCATTCGGTTTCAGGTTCAATCAGTGGACCGCAACTCCAGCGGGTCCATTCATTTTTTTCGCGATCCCTCTCGCGCGATCCATCGACTCTGGGTCCGTCAGGTTGTGAGGACCCTCTCGGTGATCACTTCGGCGGTGATGCCTCGTCCAAGCTCCGGGCGTTATTCTTCGGGCCGGCATCCAATGCCTCCGGCGCCCGCCCTCCGTTCAGGAGGAACAGAACGGCCATTCTCACTGCCAGGCCGTTGTTAACCTGCTCCAGGATGACGGACTGGCCTCCATCGGCGACGTCCGATTCGATTTCAACTCCTCGATTGATAGGCCCGGGATGCATGATCAAGGCATCCGGTTTCACCCAGGACATCCGCTGGCTATTGAGCCCGAAGAGTGCGGTGTATTCACCAAGATTCGGGAACATGGTCACCCGCTGCCGTTCATGTTGGATCCGGAGAAGATTCACGACATCCGCCCCCTCCAGGGCTTTCCTCAGGTCCCAGGTGACCCGGCATCCCCATTGTTGAAAGACCAGGGGAACCAAAGTGGACGGTCCGGCAAGGGTCACCTCCGCACCCAGTTTGAGTAGCGCCCAGATATTTGACCGTGCCACCCGGCTGTAGAGAATATCCCCAAGAATCGTTACCTTCAGCCCATCGATCCGCCCTTTCCGCTCGCGGATGGTAAATGCATCCAGCAACCCCTGGGTGGGGTGCTCATGAGCACCGTCCCCGGCATTGACAATGTGAGCCTTGGCGAATCGGGACAGGAAATGCGGTGCACCACTGGCGTGGTGGCGCAGGATGATGAAGTCTGCGTTCAACGCCTCCAGATTTTGCAGGGTATCCTTGAGGGTCTCCCCCTTTTTCAATGAGGAACTCTCGGCCGTAAAGTTGATGACATCGGCACTCAGCCTCAATGCCGCCAGTTCAAAGCTGATCCGGGTCCGGGTGCTCGGTTCAACGAACAGATTGACCACGGTTTTGCCCCGCAAAGGCGGAACCCGCTTCACAGCCCTCTCGTTGATAGTCTTGAACGAACGAGCCGTATCCAGAATGGACGTGATTTCCGACGCCGACAACGATTGCAGGTCCAGCAGGTGGCGATGGTTCCAGGTCATGAACAATGGGTCTCGGATGAACAATCAAGGAGGAGCCGATGAAGAGTCCGTCAGCCAAACCTCCCCCGTTCCAGGGTTACTCCCCAACCGGACGATGACCCGCTCCTGGGATTGGGTGGAAATCTCTTTACCGACAAAATCGGCGCGAATGGGTAATTGACGATGCCCACGATCAATCAGCACCGCCAATTGAACGCACTTGGGTCGGCCCAGTTCGTGCAGGGCATCCAGGGCGGCACGTACCGTCCGACCATGAAAAAGGACATCATCGACCAGCACGACATTCCTGGATTCCAGGTCAAAAGGGATCTCGGTGGGATGCATTTCGGGAACGCGATGCCATTCCAAGTCGTCGCGATGCATCGTCACGTCCAGGGTTCCCAATGGAATCGACACTCCGAGAATCGAACTGAGAAGCGGATTCAGCCGGCGTGCGACCGCCACGCCGCCGCGTTGAATTCCCACCAGCACCAGATCCCCACCGGTTCCGCTCCTTTCCGCAATTTCATGCGCCATCCGGTGAAGGGTGCGCTCCAGACTTTCTCCGCTGAGGACCACATTCCTCATGGGGTCGGAACCATTCGACGCCTCTCCGGATTAGCTTTGCCGACGAACCTGATTCCACGCAGAACGATGTTGCGTGATCCAGTCCACCAGGGCGCGTTCAAAACCAATGTCATATCCGACCTTTTCAGATTCGATCCACTTGTGCTTGAGGATCTCCTCCTTCTCAGCCTGAAATTCACGGTAAAGATTGGTGCTCTTCAAGAGCGTCTGCCTGTCCCCCTCAGATTCCACATTCCCTGCCATAGCATTAATTTTCGAGAGTGCGTTTGACCAAAAAGTAACAAACGCACCCTGAGTGTAAATAACTTTGTCTCGTGAACAGAAACGTGGAGGTTCCCCCGAGCGGTCTCTTCCCCATTGTTGTGCCCCATTCCCTCGCCTTTCATTCGACACTCTGGCTCCTCTTGCTGTCGACCACCGCTCTTGCCGCGCCGGCAACGAACGAGCCGCCAGCCATCCATTGGAACATCCCTTCGTTCAATCTGCGCGCGACGAATATCTGGCGATTAAATGCACCCGGAGATATCCGCATGGATTCTTCCGGCCTGGCTCAACTGCCCGACGGTCGGATTCTGGTTGTCAATGACCGCGACGGAGCGATCTATTCCATGCGCCCCGATCCAGGGCAATCCACCGCGGATCTGAAACCCGAGCCCGCGTTGTTCTCCCGGGAGGCTTTGAACCATTTCAAGGATCGAAAACATGGGCATTACGACGGCGAGGGGTTGTGCCGGGACTCCCTCGGACGGATTTACCTGTGCGAGGAGGCCGATCGCTGGATCCTCCGGTGCGATCCAACCACCGGGGCGGTGGAATTGCTGGAAATTGATTGGAGTCCGGTGGCCCGGTGGTTCAGCACCAATCGGAATGCCAGCTTTGAGGGCCTCGCCATCCATGGAGACAGGCTCTGGGTGGCCAATGAGCGTCTGAAGGGCCGAATCATCGTAGTCGATCTGCCGACATTGAAGGTGGTCGATTCGTTCCAGGCATTTCCCGTTGGAAGCCAATCCGAGGATGTCCATTACTCAGACCTCTGCTACTTCGACGGGGCTCTGTGGGTTCTCTGCCGGGACAGCTTTTGCATCCTCAAGGTGGATCCCGACACCCATGCCACCCTCGTTCAATACAATTACCGCGCCCTCGAGCGGTCGTATAATGACGCGTACGCCCAACCGTTCAACCTGGGCTTTGCCGAAGGGCTGATCGTCGACGAGACCTCGATTTGGATCGTCGTCGACAACAACGGCTTTCCGAGAGTCGCCGCACTCCACGATCGGCGACCGACACTCTGGAGATGTCCCCGACCCGACCTTGCTCCCAGGCAACAAGGTCGGGGTACAGGAACAACGACCCGGGAGGAGGCAATATCCATGCCCCCATCCCGATAGAATCCCGACGGGTACGCCGCCCCTATCGGCTAACGTCCACGCGGAAGTGCCCCAAGACCGGCATAAACTGCACGATCCCCGAGGATTTGCTCAATCCGCAATAACTGGTTGTACTTGGCGGTGCGGTCCGTCCGGCTGAGCGAACCGGTCTTGATCTGCCCGCAATTGGTTGCCACTGCCAGGTCGGCAATGGTGGAGTCTTCCGTCTCTCCCGAACGGTGAGACAAAACAGCGGTGTATCGGCTCTTCTGGGCTAGTTCCACCGCATCCAGAGTCTCCGTCAGGGAACCGATTTGGTTGACCTTCACCAGAATCGAATTGGCGGTCCCAGTTTCGATGCCGCGCCGGAGGAATTTGACATT
>CAIPFS010000627.1 GCA_903864375.1 uncultured Verrucomicrobiota bacterium | reverse complement strand
CGCTTCGTCATCGACATGGCATCACTCAAGTTGGATTAGCGAACGGAACCAGCAGAGAACGTCGAGCCGACTGCACGACGCAAACTTGCCTTTCACAACTGAGCATCCTCGAAAAGTAATCCATCGACCCGCGTAATAGCGGGTGATGTGACACTGGGCGGCAACTTGGAATCGGTGGACACGCAAAATAGTGACGCCCGTCCGGGACATCTGGGTTCGGATGCCTTGTCTCAACATCCACCACATTCTCGCACCGTCAGAACAATATGGTCAGCCATCGCCAACTTGGATTCGATTGCCCGCCTTGCGACGCGGTTTCTGCTTCGCAGAGACCGCCTGGATGATGGTGCTTCCGCCGCCTGCCGTTGGCAAAGGAAACGGTGCAAACTCGATCGCCTGATGAATTAGAGCAAGCGCTCCGGGCATCTGCAACGCTTGCACCGACGGCAGCCTCACGAACCGATTTCGCCTGCCCGTCCCCAGAAGCAAATGGGCCGGGTCTTTTAATGTCGCGCCGTGATAGAAAGACAGTCCAACGCCACTGGCCGCAGCCGCGAGCGAGACGATACAGCTGGAGGGCCTGGTTGAACTGCAATAGCCAATGACAAAAAAGTTATAGTTGTCATAGATGAGCTCCGTCGCGGTGGGCAACAACTTGCGGAGCTCTTCGCGGCATTGGCGAATAATCTCTGCCGTTTTCGGATCAAACCGGTCGATAAACTCGGAGATCTGCTTTTCGAGGCCTTCCGACTGATTTTTCAACCGAGTTGGGTTCATTCGATGGGTAAAGGTTGCAGGGAACGCAAAGCTGTGAAGGAAACCTTTGGTTGGAGGAAAGCCGCATGGAAACTAGTTCAGTGGCATGCGGGCGTGGAGCCAGTCCGCCAGGCGTGTCGCTGAAGGACTGTCCA
Source organism: uncultured Verrucomicrobiota bacterium (assembly GCA_903864375.1). Classification (GTDB taxonomy): domain Bacteria; phylum Verrucomicrobiota; class Verrucomicrobiia; order Limisphaerales; family UBA9464; genus CAILNN01. Next base: position 1,393 of record CAIPFS010000627.1, on the reverse strand, counting down.
GGTTGCTCAACACGGTCACCGCCTGGCCCGACTCCGGATACACCCGGAGCATCCCGTTCATTCCCGGAGCAGCACCACCGTGGCCGTAGTTCAACACCTCGTCTGGTCTCCCCAGTTGGAAACCGAAGCCGTAGTCACCCGTCGCGAATTGCGGGCGGGTGGCCCCGGCGAGGGTCTCGGCCTTCAAGAGCTTGTTCGACCTCAGGGCGTCGGCAAACTTCATCAGGTCGGACGCCGTCGTGTAGCCGCCTCCCGCCGAGGTTCCGCGCCAGGGGAGCGTCGGGTCGTTGGCGACCAGTTCGAAGCGATCCCGCATGTAGCCTCTGCTCCGGTGGGCGACTTCCACGCTTTCCGGCTCGGAACCCGAATGGGTCATGCCGGCAACCGTGAAGACGTTGTCGGCGATGAAGTCGTAGTACGACTTTCCCGAGACTTTTTCGATCAGCACGCCGAGCAGCAGGAATCCATAGTTGGAGTAGTCCCACCGGGTCCCCGGTTCGAATTGCAGGTCGCGCGAACCGTAGAGCTTCACGTAATCCTGGAGGGTCTTCAATTCGGTCCGATGCACGTCAAATTCCGGTCCGAAAATGTTCCCCGTGCCGCCCGTATGCGACAGCAGGTGACGGACCCTGACCTTGGAGGCCACCTGGACGTTTGGATAGTCCGGCAGGATTTTGCCGATTGTGTCGTCCAGCGACAGTTGTCCACGCTCGAGCAGCTGCAGGGTCGCGACGGCCGTGAACATCTTGTTCATCGAACCGATGCGAAACTGGGTATTGAGCGTGTTGTCGATGCCTCGTTCAAGATCCGCCTTGCCGATGGCACCGGACGCCAGGACCCGACCGTTCCTGGTCCACATCCACACGCCCGAAAATTTACCGGCCGCAGCAGCCTTTTCGATTTCGGCCGTCCACGCCGCGACCGCCACCTCCTGGCTGAGTCGTCCGGGAAGGGGCGCGCCGGCAGGTGCTGGAATCGTTGTCAGACTGATGTGGGTGATCACTGGCGGATTCCCATCGTTCACCGTCACCGACATGCGGCTGAAGGCGCCGTTGCCTTCGCGCTCGTGCAACACCGCCTGGATGGACCGTGGCTCCGAGGATTCGACGGAATGCAGGTCGAATCCGCCGGTATTCCAGCGGAGGTCGAGCATGATCTCGACCGCAGCAGGCCGGTCAGGTCGGTGTGCCTGGACGAATGCCTCGAGCTTTTCCCTGGTGCCGGAATTCAGGGCATCGAGGTAACCGGCCAGGACCCTGCCGGCCGGAGTGGAAGGAAGGTCAGGGGGTGCTCCCGTCAGTGGGGCACACAGTCCGAAAACGGCGACCAGGAACCAGAATCGGCCGCGTTGATGGAGGGATTTGCAGAACGTGAATGCCATACGCTGTTCGGG
>CAIPFS010000626.1 GCA_903864375.1 uncultured Verrucomicrobiota bacterium | reverse complement strand
GGCAACCGTGGCCGTGTTCTCCTCCTTCACCACGTTATCACAAATCTTCTGGTTGATTCCCATCATGGGCTTTTTTCAACTGGGTCTTTTCGGCGGCTACGCCATGTATCTGCCGGAACTTTTCCCCACCCGTCTGCGGAGCACCGGCACCAGCTTTTGCTACAATGTCGGACGTTTTGTGGCCGCAAGTGGCCCTGCCGCCCTGGGTCAACTCACGGGAGTGGTGTTCAAGGACCGTCCCCAGCCCTTGCGGGCCGCCGGGGTCGCCATGAGCGCCTTTTTCCTGCTGGGGTTGGTGACGCTTTTGTTTGCCCCGGAAACCAGGGGAGCGCCCCTTCCGGAAGAGTCGCCGTCCGCTGACAAGCGCACTCCCCTTCCCCGCTAATCATGCAACTGGACCCCGAACAACTGAACACCCGGGACATGTACACCTGGATGGTGAATTCCGTCCTTCCTCGTCCGATCGCCTGGGTTTCCACCCGCTCACGAGCCGGGATCAACAATCTCGCCCCGTTCAGTTTCTTCAATGCCGTCTGCGCCCGTCCACCGACCCTGATGTTCTGTCCCTCCAATGACCGTCATGGACGCCCGAAAGACACCCACCGGAATGTCGAGGAAACCCGGGAATTCGTGGTCAATCTCGCGTCGTGGTCACAATTGCCGGAACTGAATGCCAGTGCCGCAAGTTTGCCGCCCGAAGTGAGCGAGTTTGAACGCTTTGGTATCGCTTCCGCACCATCGACCCGGGTTCAAGCCCCCCGGGTCGCAGCCGCCCCGATTTCATTCGAATGCGTGTTGGATCGCATCATTGCCTTCAGCGAAGGCCCGGCGGCCGGGCATGCGGTTTTTGGACGCATCGTCTGGGTCCACGTCGATGATGCCATCCTTGGAGCCGACGGATGGCCGGATGTTTCCCGCATGGATCCAATTGGGAGGCTGGGCGGTAACAATTACGTGCGATTGGGCCCGATCACCGCCCTCGACCGTCCCCTATGAAACTGCGAATCCGAGGCGATACTCTCCGGTTCCGATTGACCCGGGGCGAAGTGAAAACCTGGGCCGCAACAGGTGGTTTGTCGGACTCCGTTACGCTCGACCCCGATGCGCAACGCTCCCTCACCTACGGTTTGACTCTCGATCCTGAAGCCTCCTGGAATGTCCTTTTCCATGAGGGTCGGTTGGAGGTATCCGTACCAGAATCGGCGGTTCGCCAATGGGCGGAAACGGACCAAGTGGGGCTCGAACATTCCTTTTCTTGGGGTCTCCGGGTCGCCGTTGAAAAAGACTTTCATTGCCTCGAACATCGACCTGGAGAGGACGACTCGGACGCTTTTGCCCATCCGCGGGCTGCAGGCAAAATCCCGGGTTGAACTTCCCGGGGCAACGCATCGTGGATGGGGCAACCACCGGCCGTCGGGATACCCAGCACAAGATTCTGCGGGAAGTTCGGGACAAAGGCTTTGGGCCATGGTAGGGGATTCGCATTCGTGCGGCCTGTCCCAAACCGGCCCGCCCGGTGAAGCCCATTGACATCATGACGGCCCGTCCTTCCTCCAAGCCGAAACGCGAACCCGCTGCTGCGGGACTTCCCCGTTCTCTTCAACTCCTTCTCGGAAAACTCGGTTCTGCGGTGGTTGACACCGACTCCAGGCGGCCTTCCAACAGTCGTCCCATCCACGGTACGACCGTTTACCTGGCCACCTGCTCCCTTGAACTGCGGTTCGGCATCTTTCGAGCCCATGTGTTTCAGGACATGATCCACAAGGGATATCTGATTGCCCTGGCCCATGGGAACATGAAGGCCCGCACTCTTTACACTAGTGTCCACTCGTCCTGCGTCACCAGCGAAACCTTGCGCGGATGCGACTGCGACTGTGTCCAGCAACTGGAGGGGGCATTGGAAAAGATTGTCCAGCGCGGCAATGGGATTCTCTTTTATTTGATGCAGGAGGGACGCGGCGTCGGGTACGTGGCCAAAGCGCGTGACCGGATGCTGGTCCAGGCCAGTGGAGACCGGATTTCCACCTTCCAGGCGTATGCCGCCATGGGACTCAAAAAGGACTACCGGAATTACGAGGATGTCGCCCACGTCTGCCACCTGCTGGACCTGTCCAAAAAGCAGTTCATTGTCCTGACCAATAATCCGGACAAGATCGCCTCCATGTCGGCGACGGGCTTGAAGGTGCTTCGGGCCGAACCCCTCGAGTTTGAGCCGTCTCCCTTTAATCTCGCCTACCTGACCAGCAAGGCGGCCAGTGGACACATTCTGGCCCGTCCGGGTGTGACCAG
>CAIPFS010000625.1 GCA_903864375.1 uncultured Verrucomicrobiota bacterium | reverse complement strand
CACCGCCTTCAGTGATTTCGACGAACTGAACCGATAGCTCCACCTGGCGCCCGAATTCCCGGGTATGGAGCCTTGGATCGCTTCCGTCAGAATGAGGAATTGCCGCTGTGTTCGTTGTGCTGGACGGTGCAGCGGTTTCAGCAGTGACCTTGGAGCCCGTTTCCAGTCTTTGAGCGGTTTTACCAGCCGGAATATCGGACGCGCCAACGACAGGGATTGGATGGGCGGATGTTTTCTCCTTTAGAACTTCAGTGAACGATGGCCCATCTGAACCCGGCAATGGCAACGCTACAACGGTCGCCGCCAATGCCGTTGTTGCGAATCGATATATCCATATCCGCACCGGACGGGTTCCACGCCATTCTCCAGTGGTTTGCAGCAGGGCAGCGATCCGCCGGGCCAGTTCCGACTTCAACCCACCGCCAGCGACGCCGAGACCACGCGCCCACACCGGAGAGGCCAGTTCCCGGCCAAGGGTCAACAGGGACTCAGCAAGAGCGATGCGACCGCCAGGAACCAGGGTGCTGGCCTCGTCCGCCGCCGCCTCGCTTGTGGCTCGCAATTGGCGCCTGGCCCACCACGCGCCCGGGTGCCACCAGGATAGCGCCAATACGCCGTCGGCGACCGCGAGCCAGAGGGGATCCCTAGCTTCGAGGTGTGCGAGTTCGTGTGCCACCATGGCGTCCTGAGCGGCTGGAGTGAAACGCTCCGCGAAATCGGCCGGCAGCGCGACCGTCGGTCGCCAGACTCCGAAGGCGATGGGGCCGCGCAGGCCTTCCCAGGAGAGGACCCGGACCGGATGCAAGCCCACCTGTGACCACAAGAGTCTGATCCGGGCGATCAATATTGGGTCAGTGATATCGGGTCGTCTACCCGCCGCAAGGGCAAGCCAGAGCCGGAGCACCACAGCCCGGGTTATAAAGACCGCGACGCCGCCCAGCCAAAGTTTCAGTGGCCACCAGACCGGAGGGGTTGGGGCTGGGTCCGCCATTGCGACTGCTGGGTCGTTGGTCGGCATCTGCAACCCCTCGGGGATTGCCGGTACGGCATTCTCGACGATCGTCGCGGTCAATTGACGCTTCGGGTTCTGCTCGGGTTGAAGCCCGACGGCCCACGTGCGGATACCGGCAAGTTCAGCGATCCAGGCGAGTGCGATGCCGACCAAAACCGCCTGCCAGACGGTTCGTCGCAGGCGTGGTGCGGTGACGAGCCATTGCGCCACCATGGCCAGGGCGACAATCAGTGCAGCCTCCGCCGCCAAGCGGCCAGACAGATTCAGCCAAAAAAGGAACGAGGGATTCATTGTGTGAGCGGGCAGCATTATTTGGATCGACGTTTCGCCTCTTTGATGAGCTTCTCCAACTCCTCTAATTCCGCCCGGCTGACCTCCCGTGTGGTGAGCAGGTGGTGCACCGCACCGGACAGGCTGCCTTCGAATAGCTTCTCCACCAGATGATTGCCGACGCTCCGGCTGACCTCATCGGCGGCGACATTCGCGCGATAGAGAAAGCTGCGCCCCTCCTCCCGATGCGTCACCAGCCCGCGTGCCTCCATCTTTCGAAGCATGGTGGCGATGGTGGTGTGGGCGAGGTCCCGCTCAGGCTTGAGTTCGGAGTGAACGTCGGCGACCGAGGCATCCGGCCGGGCCCAAAGTGACTGCAGGATGCGGAGCTGCAAGTCTCCGAGACGATGGGTGGAGGATTTCATTGAGTGAACAACGACCAAGGTAATACTACCGTGGTCGTTGTTCTGTCAATCGAGTTGATGGTGCCTCCATTTCGGTTGCGAAACCCTTGAAATCGGGCATTCTGCTTCACTTAGAATGACCGCAAAACCCGGCAAAAAACCTTCGGCCCGCGAAGCTTCCAAGGATGAATCCAAGGACGGGTTCCTGCCCATGACCCGTGCCGAGATGGAGGCGCGGGGATGGGACGAGCTCGACATCCTCATCATCACCGGGGATGCGTATGTGGATCACCCGTCGTTTGGGGCCGCCATGATCGGGCGGGTTCTCGAAAAAGAGGGCTATCGCGTCGGCATCATCGCCCAGCCTGATTGGAAGAGTGTGGAGGCCTTTTCGGTGATGGGAACGCCACGGCTGTTCGTCGGCATCACCGCCGGAAACCTGGACTCCATGGTTTCCAACTACAATGCCGGTCGGCATCGGCGCAAGGAGGACGTCTACAGCGAGGGCGGCGTCCCCGGCAAACGCCCCAACCACGCTGCGGTAGTCTACTCCCAAATGTCGCGGCGCGCTTTTCCGGGGGTTCCCATCGTGCTCGGCGGCATGGAGGCCAGCATGCGCCGGGTGGCCCACTACGATTACTGGGAAGACAAGCTTCGCCCCTCGATCCTGGCCGACACCAAGGCGGACATCCTCGTCTACGGCAT
>CAIPFS010000624.1 GCA_903864375.1 uncultured Verrucomicrobiota bacterium | reverse complement strand
GCCGAGAGTCGCATCATCCGGATTATCGGGGTTACAGTTTTTTTCCTTCTTGCCGACGAAGGCCCATTTTTCGTCGAACTGGACCTCGCGAGTCTGAGGGGGAAAAAGCGTATCCGTCCGGCGAAAGACCTCTGGACACAGGTCCAGAGGTCATCAGTCTCATTCGGTTTTCAGCTTTCGTGATCAGGCCGATTGAGGAACTGGCTGACAGGACGGGAGCAAGGTGTGAAGGTCCTCCCTCGGGGTGACCGGTAACCGGTCGAGGGTGTCCTTCAGGTACTGCCAGGGATTGATGCCGAACTTCTTGCAGGTCTCGGTAAAGCTGGCCAGGATCGCCAGGGCCCTTCCGCCCCGGTCCGAGCCGAAGAACAGCCAGTTTTTCCTCCCGATCGCGAAGGGCTTCACCGCCCGCTCCGCCGTGTTGTTGTCGATCGCGCAGTCGCCGTTGGTGGTGTACGCCACAAGCGCGTCCCACTGGTTCAGGGCGTAATTCACCGCTTCCATCAGCCGGCTCTTCGGCAGGGACCTGGCCTTCACCTTGTCCAGCCACGCCTTCAGGTTTTCCAACAGGGGAACCGCGTCCCGGACCCGCGCCGCCAACTTGCCGGCCGCATCCAAGCCCTTGATGCTTTCCTCGATCTGGTACAGCGCCCTGATCCGGGCCACCGCCTCGTGCGACTCCAGCAGCGCCGAGTTCTCGGCCTCCACGAACTTCCGGCGCGCATGCGCCCAGCAGCCCACCTCGATCACCTTGCCCCTCGCCAGGGCAAAGACCTCGTTGTAGCCGGCGTATGCGTCACACTGCAGATACCCCTCGAACCCCGCCAGGAACCTGACCGGGCCGTCGCGACACCGGTCCGGCGTCGCATCGTAGACCGTCCCGAACCGCGAGCAGTACACCCACAGCCGGCCCAGACGGCATTTCTCCAATTCCTGCACCCGCACTGGCGTGTCGTCGGTGAACAACACCCAATCCGACAGCACCCGGTCCTTCAGCAGCAAGTACAGCGGCATCAGCACATCTGCCGTGTCCATCAACCAGTCGCACAAGGTCGAGCGGCTCAGGTGGACCCCCTGTCGCGCATGACGGTTCACCTGCCGGTACACCGGCAGGTGGTCCACCAGTTTCGACACCACCACATCCGCCAGCAGGCCGTTGGCCGCCATCGTCTTGGGCAGCGCCTCCGGCGGCATGCCCGGCACATGGATCGATTCCCGGCCGTCCGGGCTGGTGACCCGGTACTTGATCCGCACTAACTGGCTGACGAACAGCGTCGACGGCTTGTAGTCCAGCTTCTCGCTGACCTCCTCGCCGATCCGCTTCCATTCCCCTCCCAGCGCCGACAGCTCCGTGGGGGTGAAGTCCACAGTCCGGGTCACCCGGGACAGATTGTCAGGAATCTTCCGGCGGCCGTGGGCCGAGCGCCTGCGCTGGTTGGGAACAGGTTCCGGTTCCGGAGGGGGTGGGGGCGGCTGGTCCGCTGCCGGTGGCTGGCCCTCCTCCAGCCCATCAAAGAGGCTCGGCTGGTTCTGCCCCAGCTTGTCCGACTTCACCCCGTACAGCCGGCGGAGCAGTTGGTCGATCCGTTCCTGCAGCTCGGTGTTCCTCTGCCGTTCCGCCTGATGCGAGGCGACCAGGCCGCGCACCAGTTCCTGCAGGACGCCCACATCGTCGGGAAGGGCTGCGATAGGTAGGGCTGGTGATGGGTGCATTCAGATAAAATGCAAAAAGGTATCGTCAGTGTCCACCTCATTCCGTGTTTTTGCCAAGAGTTAAACAGCCCGCCGGTCTGGCAAGGCGAACCGCCTCCGCCGCCGCGCCGAATCCAGATCGATGCCACTGAGGATCAGCGCCAGGTCGGTGGACTGGATCTCCAGGCAGCCCTGATTCACACTGTTGGCCGGGAACTGGAAGGTACCCACCTCCAGCCGCTTCTGCCAGATCGCGTAACCGTCCCGGTCCCAGTACAGGATTTTCAGGCGGTCCCGCGCCTTCCCCCTAAAAATGAACCAGGCTCCCGATAGCGGGTCTTGGCCCAAATTGGCCCGCACCACCTGGGCCAGCGTGTCGAAACTCTTTCGCATGTCCATCGGATCCAGACAGATAAAGATCTGGGCCGTTGCGT
>CAIPFS010000623.1 GCA_903864375.1 uncultured Verrucomicrobiota bacterium | reverse complement strand
TACTTTCCAACTCGAAAAGGCCGCCGGTGAATGCCGCGATGCTGACCGTGCTGCGACCTAGCCCGTTGTCATTGAAGATAGCAACGGTGCGCCTACCGCCTAGAACGTCGCTGGCATACGTGTCGCTGCCGGTGCCTGTGGGCAGGCCCGTAATTGGAACGACGGAAATTTCCTGTCCGGTTCCAGGCTGATCGAAAGGGTCGATGACGAAGTCACCCGCGCTGGCACGCACCAGTGCCAACGCTGAAATCACGGCTGTCGAAAGTATTCCAGTACTGATTTTCATAAAGAATGGGTCCTTTGAATTGAGAATGACGGCAGAGCCTCTCCGAATCGGCGGTTGCCGCGTCAGGAGGAGTCCTTACCCGTGGTGATTCGGACCCATCGGCAAAAACCTATCCGACTGAATTCACTATTTTTCTAAACTGAGAGAGGTCGGAGTGTCGAACCATCGACGAATACCCGATCATTATCGTAAGCCATACTGAAGCGATTCGAAAACCCTTTGACGGTCCGATGGCAAGCGGGGTGTTCCCCAAACCGACTGAAACAGACGTGATTCGACCCGCTACCGTATCCCTCGTTGTTGACGTTTTATTGACCGGGGGTCGGGTTGAATTGATTACCAGACGCCGACGGGATGCCGTTCATTGGGAACGTGAGGCGGGTCACCCCCGCTCCACGTCAAAACATGAATCTTTACGCATCCACCCTCAAGGGCATCCAATGTGCCCGGGAAAACAAACACCGTCGGCTTCAGGAGGAGATGGCAGCCGCTGCCTTTCGCAACGCCGAAAGCAAATCTCGCGAACTCCGCTGGACTTCTATTCAAACCGATGTCGCCCGGCGGCGTTTGACCCAGCCTCATTGACCAGCTCCGCATGCCAGTCGTGTGGGTTGAACCAGCGATGGTCCTCACCCGTTTCACCCGGCGGCGGCGGGGCACACCTATTACGACCGGGTGCGAGCCCGGGCCAGAACAGCGCCGCCGTGAATTCCAGCGTTATCGCCAAGTTTGGTGGCGAGGATTTCGATCCCCTTGCTCGTACCGGCCATGGCATAGTCCATGGCGGTTTCTGTGATGATCGACATCATCTCGTCCTCCAGGGCGTCAATCACCCCACCGCCCAGGACAATCACCTCGGGATTAAAGACATTGATGAAGTTGGCAACGGCTATTCCGGTGTATTCGGCAGCATCCTCCACCACCTTCTCCACCAGTTTGTCGCCCCGGCGCAGCGCCTTTCTAAGGTCGCCACTTTTCATGTCAGCGAGGTCAGACCCGAGCATTTCGGTGAGGACGGTCTTCTGGCCATCCTTCACCGCCTTCTGGATCTCCCTGAATATAGCCGTCCGGCTGGCCAGGGCCTCGAAACACCCATTATTGCCGCAACCGCATTTGGGGCCTCCCACTTGAAGCACCATGTGTCCGACCTCACCTGCGGTCCGGTTGAAGCCTCCAAAAAGCTTTCCATCCAAAATCAATCCGCCGCCCACTCCGGTCCCGAGGAAAAGTCCAATCATGTGCCTGGGTCGTCCCTTCAGCTCGATTTCATGAACGCCCAGTGTGGCCAGATTGCAGTCGTTTTCAGTAAAAACAGGAATCGACAGCAGGCTCTCCAATCTTTTTTTCAGCGGACTGTTTTTCCATCCCAGATTGGGGGCAAACAGAACGTCACCCGTGTCGGGGTCTACTGCTCCAGGAGCTCCAATGCCGATTCCCCGGACCTGTTTCAGGTTGAGATCGGCCTCATCGACCGCGTCCCGCACGCAGCGGGCAATCCGCTCCACGACCGCCTCGAAGCCACGGTCTGATTTGGTGCTGAGCTTCGCGGTCTGAATCAGCTTCAGCTGCGGTGTGAAGACCCCGGCAAGGATCTTGGTTCCGCCAAGGTCAACTCCAACGAGGATCTCCGGTTTGGTGGTTTCAGCCATGGCGTCATCCTGAACCAGTTTTGTGGTGGAAGGTTCGGCGGCAAACCGTAACGGGTCGGTCGTAAATGGCGAGTGTTTTGAACCCGAAATATCGTCGTTGGCTTCGCAGGGAAGATGGACCCGGAGGTCGCGAATCGAACGGATTTAAATCGGTGGGTTGTGCCACGCCGGAGAAGGCAGACAAACCCCACTCGCGACTTGACCGGAGGCGGGACGTACAGGGAAATGGATTCATGCAAAATCCCCTTGTCGGTCCGGGTCGCGCTCTTGCCCTGGCTGTGTCGGTCCTGGCAGGAACGGTTCTGAACCTCAGTGCCGAGGTTCCGGGTGCCGATCCAGTGCCACTCCGTCCGTTGCATTTCTTCTCCAAACAACAGCTCTCCACCGAGTTTTGGTCGGAGGGTGCCAATTTTGGTGATTTCAACCACGATGGCCGGAAGGATGTCGTGTCAGGACCGTACTGGTGGGAAGGCCCTGATTTCAAAAAGCGGCATCAATATGCGGCCGCCGATGTCTCCTTTAAAAAGAAGGCTCAGGACGGCACGGAGGTCACTCTTCCTGGATACGAAGGCGCACTGGGTTCCAACAATGCCTATTCCAAGAACTTTTTTGCCTACAGCACGGATTTGAACGGGGATGGATGGGAGGACATTCTCATCCTTGGCTTCCCGGGTGAGCAGTCCTACTGGTACGAAAATCCCAAGGGCGGCGATACCCAATGGGTGCGGCACACCGCCATTGAGGTGACAGACAACGAGTCACCCGGCTATTTCGACCTGACGGGTGACGGTAAGCCGGAGATCGTCTGCGCGTCCCACGGATTCTATGGGTACGCGACGCCGGATGCCTCCGATCCTGCCCGGCTTTGGACATGGCACCCGATTTCCCCAAATAATGGCTATCAACGGTTTACCCACGGTATGGGCTCTGGTGACGTGAATGGGGACGGTCGAACGGACTTGTTGGAAAAGGATGGGTGGTGGGAACAACCGGAATCATTGGCGGGCGATCCCGTCTGGAAATTCCATCCCTACCCATTCGCGCCCGCCGGCTGCTCCCACATGTTTGCGTACGACGTCAATGGGGACGGTCTGAACGATGTGATTTGCGGTTTGGTGGCTCATGGCTACGGGCTCGCCTGGTACGAACAATATCGTGAGGATGGAGAAATCAAGTTCCGACCCCATGTCTTTATGAATAAGGAGGCCAGCGAGAACCCGTACGGGGTCCATTTCAGCCAATTGCACGCCGTTGATTTGGTCGACATGGACGGAGATGGCCTCAAGGATATTGTTACCGGCAAACGCTTTTGGGCCCACGGCAAGGACGGTGACCCGGAACCTAACTCCGCTCCTGTCCTCTATTGGTGGAAACTCGTTCGCTATGCCGATCACACCGCCGAATTCGTGCCCCATCTGATTGATGATGCTTCAGGAATCGGAACTCAGGTCATCGCCGCCGATTTCAATGCCGACGGATTGCCGGACATCGTGGTCGGTAACAAGCGGGGCACCTATGTCTTCACCCATCAGATCAAGCAGGTGACCCCCGAGGAATGGGCGGCCGCTCAGCCCAAGCGTGTGACC
>CAIPFS010000622.1 GCA_903864375.1 uncultured Verrucomicrobiota bacterium | reverse complement strand
TGGGAGGCGGCTGAGTTGATCATTGAAAACACCTTCGACCTGACCCCCAACGAATTGACGCATGGGTAAACCCACCGGCTTCCTAGAATTCATCCGCGAACTGCCCCTGGATCGCAGTGCGCAGAACCGCATTCGTGACTGGAATGAATTCCACGAACATCTTAATGAAAAGCAACTGCGGAACCAGGGTGCCCGTTGCATGGATTGCGGCATTCCCTTCTGTCACACCGGAAATCTGGTCAGTGGCATGGCCAGTGGTTGTCCGATCAACAACCTGATCCCGGAGTGGAATGACCTCGTCTATCGGGGGCTTTGGCGTGAGGCCCTCGACCGGCTTCACAAGACCAATAATTTTCCGGAATTCACCGGTCGGGTTTGTCCGGCTCCTTGCGAAGGTTCCTGCGTCCTCGGGATCAACTCTCCGCCGGTGACCATCAAGAACATCGAATGCAGCATCATTGACCACGCCTGGGAGGAAGGCTGGGTCAAACCCGCCCCTCCCAAAAAACGCACCGGCAAAAAGGTGGCCGTGGTTGGGTCCGGCCCTGCCGGACTTTCCGCCGCCGCCCAACTCAACAAGGCCGGACACTGGGTCACCGTTTTTGAACGGGCTGACCGTCCGGGTGGTTTGCTCATGTACGGCATCCCCAACATGAAACTGGACAAGAAAAAGATTGTCCAACGCCGGCTGCGACAACTCGAAAAGGAGGGCGTGGCCTTCCGGTGCAATTGCGAAGTCGGACGCGACCTACCCGCTGCGGATCTGCTGGCGGAGTTTGACGCCATTGTCCTGACAACCGGAGCCACCCGTCCCCGGGACCTTCCCATTGAAGGCCGACAGCTCAAGGGAGTCCATTTCGCCATGGAATTCCTTCACGGCAACACCAAGGCACTCCTGGACGGCGCTCCGCCACCCATTTCCGCCCAGGGAAAGGACGTCTTCATCATCGGCGGTGGAGACACGGGAACCGATTGCGTCGGGACCTCCATGCGGCACGGCTGCACAGGGCTGGTTCAGGTGGAAATTCTACCCAAACCTCCCGAGCAACGGGCCAGCGACAATCCGTGGCCGGAATGGCCGAAGGTCTACAAGTTGGACTACGGACAGGAAGAAGCCGCCGCCAAGTTTGGTGCCGATCCCCGCGTCTATCTGACCACCGCCAAAAAATTCCTGAGCGACGACCAGGGTCACGTTTCGGGAGTGCATCTCGTTCAGATCAAATGGGAAAAAAACGAGAAGGGACAGTTTACTCCCGTGGACGTTCCCGGGACAGATCGAATTGTTCCCGCCCAACTGGTACTGTTGGCCATGGGCTTTCTCGGACCAGACCAATCCCTGCTGGAGTCACTGGCGGTGGACCGGGATCCCCGCTCCAACATCAAGGCCGAGCACGGACGTTTCACCACCAACATCCCCAAGGTCTTCGCCGCCGGCGACTGTCGGCGGGGCCAAAGTTTGGTCGTCTGGGCATTCAATGAAGGCCGGGGAGCGGCCCGCGAATGCGATCGATTCTTGATGGGTACCTCCGAGTTGCCGTGACGGCCTGCATGCCGTGGGAATAGAACGCCTCACGGCATTTCGCTGAAACAAGGGGCTGGGCAGTGGGTGTTACTGAAGTCCGGGCACAGTGCCCGAACTAAAAACATCCACGCCTCCGCTCCATGAAACCACTTCGTTTACTTACCAGTTCCGCTCTCCTGAGCGCAGCGCTTCTGTCAGTTCCCCTTTGCGCAGAAACCGGTCCGGTTGAATTCGGGACCTTCACCCCACCTTCCGGCCAGGGCGACTTCGTCGAGGTCAACATCAAAGGCAACCTCCTGGCGATGGCGAGCCGATTGGCCGAGAAGGAGGAGCCGGAGGCCGCGGAAATGCTCAGGTCCATCAAGTCCATCCACGTGCGGGTCATCGGTCTGGACGACGGCAATCGAGCCGCGACCGAAAAGCGCCTGACCGAAATCCGCAACCAATTGGAGGAAAATGGGTGGGAGAGAAACGTCACCGTCAAACAGGAAGGGAATGACGTGGCGATCTACACCAAGCTCCGAGGCCAGGAAGCGGTGGAGGGGCTTGTGGTCACCGTCATCGACAACCACCAGCAGGCTGTTCTCGTCAATATTGTCGGGGATATCCGCCCGGAAAAACTCGTCAGTCTCGGGGAACATTTTGACATCGAGCCACTCAAGAAACTGCACGAGAAGATCGGAGGCAAAGGCAAGACGACGGGTGCGTCGGGCCGAGACCCGAAGAACTAGAATTTCGGCACACCTCCACCGGTCGCTCCATGAACAACCCTCACGCCGTAGCGCAGACATTCCTGTCTGCTGTATCGCCGAATTTCCAGTCGGCTGCGCCATGCCACGTCCCGAAGCACTCCGGTTCTCCCTGCGGCCCGGCAGGCCAGGAGGCCCGCGATACAGCAGGTTTGGAAACCTGCGCTACGTCGCATGCACGCCGGAACGCTAGTCCGGTTCATGGCGTCAATTTACATCCGGAATTCCGAAATCTTCACTGTCCATGAGCTCCCCGTCTGTCGCCACAGCATCTAGTCCCTCTGAGGAAAACCCCGCACGGCCCCGGTTCCGCTGGCGCTGGCGGTGGTTTTTCCTGAGCCTGTTCCTTGCCCCGTTTATTGGACCCGCCTTGGTCCTTTGTTACGGGCTCAGTTGCCTGCTCGTCAGCCCAACGGTCCGGGAGCTTCGTTCCGCCGCCATTCGTGATACTGGGGGTCATTGGGAATGGAAGGTCTCAGCCCGGGTCGGTGCCATCCCCCTCACAGCGGCCCGGGTGATCTCTCCCTTCGTTCCCACACTGCCACACGAAGCACGCCTGGCCCTCAGTGCGGCCCGCAGTGGCGAGGTCATCGTGTACGAACGAGCCGATCATCGAAAGGTGCACGGCTTTCGCCAGCTGCTGGCCGACGCAGACCGAATCATGATCGGGCGCGGTTGGGAACGTGCGGTCGGTATCCTGGAGGACGGTAACCTGGTCGCGGTTTACCTCCCTGTCGGAATGGACTCCCCACGTCGTGCCCAGGCTACCGTGTTGGTGGTCAATGAGGAGAATCTGGTCATCGCCTCCGCTTCCGCCGATCTCCGCCCGCTCTTCACCCTAGCCCTCCAAAAAGTCCGGGAATCTCATCCTGAGCACTTTTCCCTCGCCAAACGTTAGTCAGGGATTTTTGCAAACATCCCGCCCACATTCCAGCCATCGCTCCGCTGACAACTCTCACCAGGATGTCCGATGAAGCTGATTAAATCTTTCTCTTCACCCAATATTAGAACACAGCTACCTTGGGCGCGTGGAAACTTCAAACCGGTCGTTAGGTCGATTTGCATGGTTGATGTCCGGAATCACTCTGGCGATCATTGGTTGGAAGTTATCCTCCTTCCTGGGATCCATGGAGGGTGAATATTCAGGAGATGTCCTCGATGCCCTTTCTTCCGACTCAGCGTTAGTATTAACCCAGGGCAAAGTGTACATCAAAGGCCCTCAAGGCGATTTGGTCCTGTACGGTCGTTACTTCGAGACAAACGGGAATTGGTCCATCCATCCCTTTCGCATCTCTGATCATTCCTTTGACACCTCCAATGCGTGGTTGATTAGGAGACATATTGGTGCTTTTATCATGGCTTCCCCCACGAATTCAGGTGTTCAATATTATTTCAGCAAACTCCCTGGATTTCGGCTTTGGAATACGATAACCACCGGTGATTGGTAACGTGCTGAATGACCGTAAATGTATCGTGTGAAGTGGCCTTCAATTGCAGGACCAGAAGCTAAGTCCTGGTTTCGCCTGTCGAGTCCAGGACCTAAGGATCCGACCGCCCCAACGGGGCAAAAGGTGACAGCTCTGGATGAAGTCCTCGGAAACCGATCCCAATAACCGACTCAGCCCTGTAAGGGCGAAATCCAGTGACAGCACCGGCCATCGCCTCCAGTGCGCAGTCGCCGTTCTTGAGTCGGCGCTGAGCGATCGGGAGAGGACATATCAGAAGAATTCGGGCGGCATTTCGCTGGTCGGTGTCGCTGTGGGAGAGGGGCCACCGCCCCACCCTTCGATCCAGCAACGGGTTCCGTCCGAGTAGAGTTTGCGCCGACTGACGCTGGGCGGCTACGAAATCAAGGGGTACCGGGGGGTGTTCGGACCGCCACGGCTCAGCAGGAGCTTCGCCCTACCGATGTGGCTTAGACTCAATCAGCTGCACTTCTATTGTCCGGTTGGAAGGAAAAGCTTTCATTTGGCCCCGACGTGCCACGCCCGTTCTTCCATGCCAATTGAACACCGCCTGTTTCATTGGCATGGATCAGCGGCCGGAGAGCCCCTCGGGCCGTCAGCGATGCCCTTGAGCGGCAAGCCGCTGACGCCGGCATGCTGGCACCCATCGGTTGAAGGATGGCCGTGACCCGGGTTGATAATGCAGCAAGGCATGCCAAGCTGTTCCCATGGACAGCCCCAAGCCCAAGTCCGGTTCCAAACCACCCGGGCCAAAAGCAGAATCTCCGTCCGGCGGTGAGCCCCTGCTGGAGGCGGGCGATGTCGAACATCTCTCGGCGCTCCAACTTTGCGACCTCATCTCGGCCACGCTGCGACTGCGAGGGGCGCATCCGTGGGAAATCCGGCTGCTCCGGGATCGGGTGGAAGAAATGGAAGTCCTTCAGGATCAGGCCCGTCAGGCTGTCGAACAATTGACGGAAGCGGTCGAGAAACTGCGGGCCCCCGCCCTTCGCCTGGCCACCTTCCTTCAAAAATTGGGAAAAGACCGGGCGATGATCTGCGTGGGTGGCACCGACTACCTCGCCTCCCTCGATCCGCAGTTGCCAGAGGCCGGATTGGAGCCGGGAACGAGGGTCCTGATCAACGAAGCCTTTGCCGTAACCGACTCCTTTGGCCTCGATAAAAGTGGCCCCGTGGTCCGGGTGGCCGAGCTTCTGAGCGATGGACGCCTTCGCATTGGGCAGGAATCGGGAACCGGGGATTCGGTGGTCGTGAAGTCCCCGGTCATCGACCTGGCAGGATTGAAGCCCGGCATGGAGGTTCGCCTGGACGCCAACCAGCGGGTCGCCGTCGAGATTGTCAGCCGGGGACGGCGGATTGACCGGACTCTCAGCTCGGATCAACCCCTCCTCTGGAGCTCCATCGGTGGCCAGGACGAAGCGGTCAAAGCCATCCGGGATTGCATCGAGCTTCCAGCGCTTCACGCGGATCTTTTCAAACGATTCCGGCATTCCGTGCCCAAAGGGTTTCTCCTTCATGGCCCCCC
>CAIPFS010000621.1 GCA_903864375.1 uncultured Verrucomicrobiota bacterium | reverse complement strand
GGTGGACAACAAGCCGTACGATCAATTTGCGCGTGAGTTGATATCCCCCACGTCGGCCAGCGAGGGGTTTGCCCGTGGAATTCAATGGCGCGGCGCGGTGAGTGCCGGTCAGGCGGTTCCGATTCAATTTGCCCAGTCGGTGGGCCAGACCTTCCTCGGCATCAATTTGAAGTGCGCCTCCTGCCACGACAGCTTCATCGATCGGTGGACCTTGAGTGATGCCTACGGGTTGGCGGCGATCTATTCCGACAAACCGCTGCAACTGTACCGATGTGACAAGGCTACCGGGCGGGAAGCCAAAGCCTCCTGGCTCTTTCCCGAGTTGGGTCAGGTTGATCCGGACGCCACTCCATCCGATCGCTTGAGGCGACTGGCGGAGTTGATGACCCAACCTGAAAACGGCCGCTTTTCCCGCACCATCGTCAACCGGCTCTGGCATCGGCTGATGGGGCACGGCATTGTCCATCCGGTGGACGCCATGCAGACGGCTCCATGGAATGCCGATCTATTGGACTTCCTCGCGGCGGATTTCGTCGACCATGGCTACGACCTGAAGCATACGCTGGAGTTGATTTGCACCTCGACCGTCTACCAATCCCGGAGCGAGGTGATCCGCCCCGGACAGGATGACCATGGATATTCCTTCGCGGGTCCCCGGGCCAAGCGGATGACTTCCGAGCAGTTTGTGGACGCCGTCTGGCAACTGACTCTCACCGCCCCCACCTCCTTTGATGCACCGGTGGTGCGGGGGCGCATCGACCCGGGGCTCAAGTCGAAAGCCCACTGGATTTGGGCGGTGACAAATCCGGCTCCGGCAGGGCAGGTGATCACTTTTCAGCGGGAACTGGTTCTGGCTGCGGCACCCAGGCTGGCGGGAGTGGCAGTGACGGCGGACAATCAGTACACCTTGTACGTCAACCATCAGAAGGTGAAGGAAGGCGAAAACTGGGAGAGCGTGGATACGGTCGAATTGGAGAATGTGCTGCATGCGGGGACCAACCTCTTCACGGTTACTGCCGCCAACGGTGGGAATGAGCCCAATCCGGCCGGTCTGATCCTCGAGGTTCGCTGGCAGGATGAACAGGACCGGTGGAAGTCGCTCGGCTCCGACTCCGAATGGCGCTGGGTGACCGGTGCGGCCAACGACCAAGGGAAGGTCGCGGAGGCTCCCGAGTGGCATGCCGCCTTTGAGATTGAAGATGAACCGTGGAAGGAGCGGATTGCTGGAGAAATGAAGGGGGCCATTGCCCGCATCCAGCAGCGAAAGATGCCGATGGTTCGGGCTTCGCTGGTCAATAGTGATTTGCTGCAACGGGCGCTGGGGCGTCCGAATCGCGAGCAGATTGTCAGCGTGCGCCCCAACGATCTGACCACTCTGGAGGCCATGGACCTGAGCAACGGAGCGCTGCTGGCTTCACGGCTTCAAAAGGGGGCCCAGAACCTGATGGGCCGCTGGAAATCGACCGATGCCCTCGTGGGCTGGCTCTATCCAGCAGCCTTGTGCCGGCCCCCGACCCCGCAGGAACTGGCGGCTGCCCGTGAATTTGCCGGTCCCCAACCTTCCGAAACCGCGATCGAAGATTTACTTTGGTCGATCTGCATGTTGCCCGAGTTTCAATTGATTCGTTAACCCCACATCATCCCATGCGAACACTGGACCTGGACCCCGGTTCCCCGCGCCGCGATTTCCTGAAGAAACTGGCCGCTGCGGCGACCGCCTCGTTGATGATGCCCGAGCCGCGGTTGATGGCGGGCAGTGTCTTTGACGACAAGGTGGTTGCTCCGCCGGCGCGGGCCGATGCCTGCATCCTCCTCTGGATGGGAGGGGGCATGGCAGCACCCGAAACCTTCGATCCGAAACGCTACAGCCCGTTCGAAGTCGGACTTCCCGTTGCCAAAATGCTGAGCACGTTTCCGGCGATTCCGACGGCGGTCGATGGAGTGCAGATTTGTCAGGGGTTGGAGGAGATCGCGAAGGTCATGGACCGGGCCACCCTGATTCGATCGGCGGTTCAACCCGATCTGGGGAACATCCTGCATTCGCGTCACCAATTTCACTGGCACACGGGCTATGTGCCACCGCAGACCGTGGCATGTCCCCACCTTGGTGCCTGGATGGCACGGTTGTTGGGGCCTCGAAATCCGGTGATGCCCGCCTTCATCAATGTGGGACAGCGGTTGGAGGGAGTTGGGGAGTCCGAGGAGCTCAAGGCGTTTACCACCGCCGGCTTTTTTGGCAACGAATATGGGCCCATGAACCTTCCCGATCCCGCGGCGGCCGCTCAGGCTGTTCGACCGCCCGACGGAATGGACGCCGGACGGTTTGCCAATCGCGATCGCCTGTTTCGAAAGTTGATCGATCAGAGTCCTCAGCGGGACTACCTGAGTGATTATCAGCAGGAGTCCATGCTCCGGTCGTTCGACAATGCCCACCGGTTGCTGAGTTCACCGCAGAGGGCTGCCTTTGATATTTCCATCGAGCCGAGGGAAAATGCGGAGGCCTATGGGGAAGGCCACTTTGGCAAGGGTTGCCTGCTGGCGCGGCGTCTGGTGGAGAACGGGGCCCGATTTGTTGAAGTCACGACCGAGTACGTCCCCTTTCTGCATTGGGACACCCACGCAGAGGGGCATTCGACCGTCGAGCGGATGCACCGGGAAATTGACCGACCCATCGCACGGTTGATCCGGGATTTGGAGGAGCGAGGCCTGCTGGATCGCACCCTGGTTATTCTGGCCAGTGAGTTCAGCCGTGATGCCTTGATCGAGGGCGTTCCAGGCTCCCAGGCGTCGGATCAAACAACCCATCCGACGGATGTCCTGAAGGAGGCAAAGCACTACGGGTTGCACCGGCACTTCACCGGTGGAACCAACGTACTGATGTTTGGCGGCGGGCTGAAGAAGGGGTATGTCTACGGAGCCACGGCGGACGAGCGTCCATTGGTGGCGGTGAAGAATCCGGTCTCCATTCGCGATCTTCATGCGACCATTTTCACAGCCATGGGCGTCAGCCCGAAGACGGTCTTCAATATCGAGCAGCGACCGTTCTATGCCACGGAGGATGGCAAAGGGCAGGCCGTGACCGACCTTTTTGCCCGGAGTTAAGCCACCTCGACGACGGGGTTTCGGCGCAAGGTCCGGATGGCCAGACCCATGGCTGCGAGCATCAAGACCGCGTTCACCAGAAATACGGCTCCCGGGAAATGCCCTGACGTGCCTCCCTCCCGAATCGAAAAGGCAAAAACCATGGTGCCGACCAACGGGGCGACGATGGCTGCCACACTGTTGAGGCTCATCAGGGCTCCCTGGACGGCACCTTGTTCATCGGGCGGTGCCGCCCGTGAAATGAGACCCTGAAGCGAGGGGGTGGCAATCCACCCGATGGATCCGATGACGAGGATGCAATAGATCATCCACCCGGCCGAGGCGAGGGCATAACCGGTCATGTTAAACACGGAAATCAGCAGCCCAAGGACGATGGCGCGGCGTTCTCCGAGGGCCGGGATGATGCGTCGAGCCAGTCCGCCTTGAACGATGGCGGCCATGACACCGATCACCGCGAGTGAAAGTCCCACCTGCCGTTCACTCCAGTGATAGCGATAGGCGGTGTAGAGCACCCAGATGCTTTGGAGCGAGGACTGGGCGAGGTTGATGAGGAAAAAGGATTGGGCCAGGCCTACGATGACCGGAAATCGGCGCAGGGCCCCAAAGGAACCGATGGGATTGGCCCGGCGCCAGGAAAACTTGCGGCGATTTGCCGGCGCCAGTGATTCCGGCAGGACAAAGAAACCGTAGATCCAGTTGATCAGGGCTAATCCGGCGGCGGCCTCAAACGGGAGCCGAAGACTGTAGGCACCCAGTTGACTGCCGATCAGCGGTCCAGCGATGAAACCGAGTCCGAAGGCGGCTCCGATGATCCCAAAATTGGCGGCGCGCTTTTCCGGTGGGCTGATGTCGGCGATATAGGCACCGGCGGCCGTGATATTGGCGCTGGTGGCTCCGTTGATGAGGCGGCCGACAAAAAACCAGCCGAGATTGGGGGCAACCGCCAGGAGGATGTAGTCGAGCCCGGTGCCCAACAGTGAAATGAGGATGACCGGACGGCGACCAAACTGGTCCGAGAGGCTCCCGAGGATGGGGGCGCAAACAAACTGCATCAGGGCAAACACGGAGGTGAGCCAGCCGACCATCGAAGCGGCGTCCGCGACATTGTTGCCGCGGAACGATTTCACCAGGTCGGGCAGGACCGGAACGATCAGCCCGATCCCGAGAATATCCAAAAACAGGGTGACAAAGATGAATCCGAGGGCCGGTTTTTGACTGGTCACAGGAGAGCAAGATTGCCCCAGCCGGCCAAAAAAGGCATTCCAAATATGAGGAGAGGATGGCGAAGCCCCTCTCCTCCACAGGAAGAAATACCGCTATTTCCCGCAGCAGGACTTGTACTTCTTGCCACTGCCGCAGGGGCAGGCGTCATTGCGTCCCACCCGGGGAACCGCGCGGACAGGCTTTGCCTTGGACACAACCTCATTCGCCTCGCTGACCACATCGCTGGCTCCCTCGGGAATGGATCGCGGATCGGATGGATCCGGGG
>CAIPFS010000620.1 GCA_903864375.1 uncultured Verrucomicrobiota bacterium | reverse complement strand
GAATCATCCTCCCACTGGATGATTTCGATCAGCTGTGACTTAATGTAATCAAAGATGCCCATAGTGTTCCTGGTTGAACTCCGGTTGCAGACCGGACCTCGTCGTTGTCGGCCAAAAGCCGTGGATTGGGTAGTGGAATCTCATGCCGCTGATTCCAGTCCCTCGGGATCCAGTGGAAGGTTGACCCGGGCCGGAGGCGCCATTCCTCCCCGTCAGATCCGCCCCTCGTCCGCGTCAATACAGTCAAAAAAGGTCTGGATATCGTCCCGCTGAAGCATGCCCAGCTGCTCCTTGCGGAACCGAAGCCGCGCCTGAACCGCTGCATCCGGGTCACGTCCCGATAGGGGCAGGGCCAGATTGAACGCCGCGCGTTCCCCGGCCCGCTGTGAATTCACATTCAACCGGACCCAATCGCAGACCTGACCATCCGTGGGACTGTTGCGAACGACCTCAACGAAGACGTCGGGAGCCACACCTGCGGCGGACAGCCAGCGGGAGTCAAAGCCCTTGTGAAGAAAGTTTTCTTGATAGTCGGCATGCAGCTGTCCCCGAAGATGAAGACGGATTTTGTCGACGAGACGGGGAAGGTAAATCCATCCGGCCATCATCTCCCGGGGTGATCGGGGGAAAATGCGTGTACTCATTCAGGAGACTATGAACCAGGGGTGGAGCTTTTGCCAGTCCACCGTGAGGCCGTTTTATTTGGACGAAGCCTTTTCCTGAGAATGGAAGTCTGAAAGACTGAAGTCCATCACATGAATCCCTCGGACGCCCGGCTTATCTTCCTGGCCCTGGCTGCGGTTGGAGCCTTGGTGGGACTCATTACCCGCGCCAGGGTCAACGCCTTCATTGCCCTGCTGCTGGCCTCCCTGCTGGTGGGTGCCGGTGCCGTCACCGGAGGCCATCAAACGGCCGATGCAACCGGCAAGCTGGTGGCCTACACGCTGACCGGGGTGATCAAGTCGTTTGGAGACGGCTTGGGAGCCACCCTCGGCGGCATCGCCGCCGTCGTCGGATTAGGCACGATGCTCGGACGCTTGCTCGCCGAATCAGGTGGTGCCGAAGTCCTTGCCCGCCGGTTTGCCCGGTTCTTCGGACCTGAGCGAATCCAGTGGTGCATCATGGCTCTGGCGCTGGCGGTCGGATTGACCACCTGGTTTGCCGTCGGACTCGTCCTGCTGCTTCCCATCCTCCTCACCCTGACTCATGAGACCCGCCAGCCCTTTCTCCGCCTGACCCTGCCCCTGCTCGCCTGCCTGTCGGTGATGCATGGGGTCATGCCCCCTCATCCGGGACCAGTGATCGCCGCCGGGGCACTCAAGACCAGCATGGGAATGGTCCTTTTTTGGGGAATGCTGATCGGCCTCCCAACTGCAGCCGTCGCCGGTCCTCTCTGGGCCAGGTTTGCCGTCAATTGGGTGACCGCCAATCCGCCCCCCCTTCCCGACAGGTCACTGGCTCTGGCAGCTGGACGTCGCCCCCCCGGGTTCGGGTTGACCCTCTTTTCCATTCTCCTTCCCGTGCTGCTCATGCTGCTGGCAACCGCGGCCGAACTCTTTCCCCCACCCCAGCCGGAACTCCGCACCGCCCTGGGATTCATCGGCAATCCTACCATCGCCCTGACCATCTCTGTCCTCTTTGCCTCGTGGTCCCTCGGCACGGGTTGTGGATACCGTCGCTCCGAGGTGCTGAAATTTACCGAACAGTCCATCGCCGCGGTCGGTATGACCCTCCTGGTGATCGGCGGCGGCGGTGGCTTCGCCCGCGTGCTGCGGGACAGCGGCGTGGCGGATGCCATCGGTCGCCTGGGTGAGTCCGCGCACCTTTCCCCCCTGCTTTACGGCTGGCTGGTCTCGGCCTTTATCCGGGTGGCCACGGGCTCAGCCACCGTGGCCATCACCACCGCTTCATCCCTCCTGGTCCCGGTCGTGGCCTTGCATCCGGAAATGGACGACAGCCACAAGGCGCTCATCATCGTCGCCATCGGCTGCGGATCGCTCTTTCTCTCACACCTCAACGACTCCGGCTTCTGGATCGTCAAAGACAGTCTCGGCCTGACCGTGGGGCAGACGCTCCGGACCTGGACGGTCTGCGAAACCATCGTCGGAGTCGCCGGGATGCTGTTCTCCTGGGCCGCCTATTCTCTGCTCAGGTAGTGCCGGAGCTCGTCTCTCCGCAAACCAGAAAGACCAGAGGAGGCCGGCGCTCCGGCAAATCCCTGATTCGTCCGGGCCGAGGAATGAAACCTCACGCCCGGTTTGAAAGACAGGCCGGACAACCTTGAGGACTACGGGCCGGTCCCCTGGCTGCCCCTCCGTCGCTTTGGGGCATGGGGCCGGGTTTGCCAGCGGCCATGGGTCATGATAAGTCGAGCCCATGCTTTGTCGGACTGTTGCCGTCTTGGGTTGCCTCTGGGGGATTTTTTCACTTCAGGCGGCTGATGAAATGGACTGGCCGGAATTCCGCGGACCCCGGGGTGACGGCACCTCGACCTCCACCGGACTGCCGGTGGACTGGACTGAAACGAATCGGGTGACATGGAAAACGGCGATTCACGGGCGCGGTTGGTCCTCGCCGGTGATTCTGGGGAAGCAGGTGTGGTTGACGACGGCGACGCCGGATGGTCACCAGTTGTCCGCGCTCTGTATCGATCGGGACACCGGTGCCGTGATTCGGGATATCCCACTTTTTGCCGTTGAGAAGCCGCAGTTTGTCCACGAATTCAACAGCCACGCCTCTCCCACTCCCGCGCTTGCCGACGGCAGGGCCTTCATCACCTTCGGGGCGTCGGGCACGGCGTGCATCGACACGGTCTCCGGGGCGGTCCTCTGGGAGCGGCGCGACATCGAATGCAACCACTTCCGCGGTGCGGGATCCTCTCCCATCCTCCAGGACGGTCGCCTGTACCTCAATTTTGACGGAAGCGATCACCAGTTCGTGGTGGCTCTCGACCAGAAGACTGGCGCGACCCTCTGGCGAACCGAACGAAGCATTGATTTCAAGGACCTTACCCCCGACGGAAAACCAGAAGGCGACGGCGACTATCGCAAGGCGTTTGCCACCTGCCATATCCTTCCGGTGGACGGAAAACCACAGCTTCTGAGCGAAGGATCCAAGGCCATCTACGCTTATGAGCCGGACACCGGAAAAGAAATCTGGCGGGTGGAAGAACGCACCACCCAGGCGGCTGGCACGCGCCCCGCGGTGGGAGGGGGGTTGGTCTTCATCCCCACCGGTTGGTCAGTAGGGCAATTGCTGGCTCTTCGTCCGGGGCGAACCGGAGAGGTCATCGACGCCAACACAGAACCCCGTCCCGGAACACAATTGCAACTGGCCTGGAAATCAAAGCGCGGGGTTCCCCGGAAGCCATCGCTCACCTTTTCTCAGGGCTTGTTGTACGCCATCGACGACAATGGAGTGGCCACCTGCTGGAATGCCGGGACTGGGGCCGTCCTATGGAACGAGCGGATCGGCGGGAATTACTCCGCCTCCCCGTTGTTGGCCGATTACCATCTCTATTTTTTTAGCGAGGAAGGCCGGGTGACCGTTGTCGCCGCCGGTGGCCATTTCAAGAAAGAGGCTGAGAACCAGCTTCCCGGTGGATTCATGGCCTCTCCGGCCGTTAGCGGGAAGGCCCTCTTCCTCAGGACCCGGACCCATTTGTACCGAATCGAGAACTAGGGTCGTGTCACCGAAATGGCGGACCGTTGGCCGCGAGGCATTTCAGGCGCAACAAACCGCAAGCCTATTCGGGAACACGACACCCGGCGGAAAAAGGGGCGCCACCCAGGGTCACCACCACGTCCAATTGATATCCGGAGCAATGGCGATCCAATTGTCCATTTCCTTTGGGAATTTTTTACTTTCTACGTGGCCGTCACCAAACAGCATGTTTTCGTACCGGGCTCCCTTGTAGTTGTGCCAGACGCTCTTGTTGTGTTCGACGTTCCGGTTGGCGTGCCATGGCCAGTCGCCCTGAAGGATCTTGGTCGTCGGCCGGAGGGCGACACGGGATTCCTTGATCGGAGGTGGGCCTCCGGGTACCCCGGTCACTTGCTCCACCCGAAAAGCGGGGCCACCCCATTCCACCAGATAGCTGTTGCCCCAGCCAACAAAGCAGGATTTTGGCTGCGGATTCAGATCATCGCCCTGATCGGCGGGACATTGGAATACATTGACCGAACCCGCGTACTTATTGAGCGGACGATTGGTCTCGCGCTGATTGCCGCCGTAGTCGGCGGCAAAATTGCCCATGTAGGCGTTCGTCCAGTATTTGCCTCCCACAGCCCCCCAGCCTTGATGGACCGGATAGAAATCCCGGTTGTCATCGGCGTACATTTTATACGCCAGGGCGATTTGCTTTTGATTACTGATGCACTTGACCGTGTTGGCCTTGGACTTGGCCCGTCCGAGGGCCGGAAGAAGCATCCCGGCCAGGATGGCGATGATGGCAATCACCACCAACAGTTCAATGAGTGTGAACGCCGCCCGATGTGTCTGCGGACCGGAACCGATGGAACGAGGGTTCATTGAGAGAGGAGATACGTTCCGGCTGAGCAAATGGCAATGGGGATTTCCGGTGGTTCCCGGCGTCCGCTTCCGGATGGGTCGGTGGGATTGACCGCGAGCCCGGGGCTGGATATTTGTTCCACATGATTCCCTCTCCAATGTCCCGATGGGCGATTCGGATCCTGATTTTGGCGGCAGCCTCTTCCGCTCTGCAAGCCGCCCCGGTCAGTCTTCCGAGAAGTTCGCCGGAGGCGGAGGGACTCTCTTCAGTCGGGATTCGGGAGTTTGTCGAGGCGGCCGACCGGGACATTCACACGCTTCACAGCTTCATGCTGGTCCGCCATGGGAAGGTGGTGGCGGAGGGGTGGTGGAAGCCCGAAGCGGCCGACAAGCCGCATGTCCTGCATTCCCTGAGCAAGAGCTTTACCTCGACCGCCGTGGGGCTGGCCGTCGAGGAAGGCAGGCTGAGTGTTGACGATCCGGTCCTCCCCTTTTTTCCGGAGGAGGCCCCGGCCCAGCCATCGGACAAGCTGAAGGCGATGCGGGTGCGGGACCTGCTGACGATGACCTCCGGACATGAAGTGGAGGTGAAATTCACCACCAATACGCCGTGGGTGCGAAGCTTTCTGGCGCATCCGGTCCCCTTCAAGCCGGGAACCCATTTCCAGTACAACACCCCCGGCACCCATATGCTCTCGGCCATCGTGCGAAAGGTGACCGGCCAGACCGTCCTGGATTATTTGCGTCCGCGCCTCTTCGAGCCGTTGGGCATTGAAAACCCGGAGTGGGGTGCCAGTCCCCAGGGCAACACGCTGGGAGGCTGGGGGCTGTATGTCCGGACCGAAGACATCGCCAAATTCGGCCAGCTTTACCTGCAAAAGGGGAAATGGCAGGGCCGTCAATTGATACCCGCCGCCTGGGCGGAACAGGCAACCTCGAAGCAGGTGTCCAATGGCAGTGATCCCACCAAGGATTGGGATCAAGGTTATGGGTTTCAATTCTGGCGGTGCCGGCATGGGGCCTACCGGGGGGATGGGGCCAACGGTCAGTTCTGCATTGTTTTGCCCGAACAGGACGCCGTGATCGCCATCACCGCCGATACCCGGGACATGCAGGCGGAGCTCAACGTCGTCTGGGATCATCTGCTGCCGGCCTTTCATCCCGGGCCCCTTCCCGCCAATCCCGCAGAGGCAACCCGCCTGCGCGCACTCCTGTCGGGACTGGCCGTTCACTCGGAACCGGGGGCCAAATAGGAGGCTGCAGCAGGCGGGTGGAGCCGGAACGAAATCCCCTCGACAATCGGCAAACGATGGCCTGAAAGTGGAAGTGGTATCCCGGATCTGCCTGAGCATCCAAACCCGAGCCCCGGGTTCAGATAGCGGGTTCAGATCGTGGGTAAAACTCAGGGTGAAAGCTCCGGGTCGATGAAAAGCTGTAGTGATTGGCACTGAATCGAAGATCATGAAAACGCATTCCCGTCCCAGCTTCCGGGCAATCCGTGGGTTCACCCTCATCGAACTCCTGGTGGTGATTGCCATCATTGCCATTCTGGCCAGCATGCTGCTTCCTGCGCTCTCGCAGGCCAAGGAGAAGGGGAAGGCGACCTCGTGCCTCAACAGTGAGCGGCAAATGGCGATCGCCTTGCGGGTTTACTCCGAGGACAACCTCAGCCGGGCCTGCCCAACCTTCTGGGTCCGGAACAACAATGCCCAGCGGAAGGCATGGTTCAATTTTCTCCAACCCTATCAAGGCTCCACCAACCTGTTGCTCTGCCCGTCGAAAACGGCGAAATTCAAGCAGTTGGTCCAGGATTATCCGAGCGACATCCGGGATCAGGCCGTTTCAAACTACGAGATGAATTTCCGGATCGGCGGCTGTGACTGGGAGGGGGTCTGGGACGCCAAGGATTGGCCGGCCACCAAGGATACCGGGATCGTCAAACCGACGGCCACGGTGCTTTTTTCCGATGGCGGTTCGAAGCCCGTCAACAGCCCCGACCCCAACAAGTGCGTCACGATCAAGTCTCCGGAAAAAGCCGGCGCCTGGGTTCTCCATGATCCCGCCAACGACGCTCCATGCAGCGGATGTGTGACCTCGGATGATGGGAATTGGGGCGGCCCCCACCTTCGCCACAATGGACGAAGCAATGTGACCTTTGCCGACACCCATGTGGAGGCGCTGAAGGCGTTCAAGTGGTATTGGGCCGACAGCCCCTGGCTGAAACCGTCCGTGGGCGGAAACTAACCGTCGGGGCATAAAAAAGATCATCGGCAGGCACTCAGGGCCGTCCTGCCACGGATTGATTTTGGAGGGTCGCATTAAAGGCGGATCGAATCCCGGCCTTGAACTTGCAGAAGGGCCTTCGGTTTGGTATCTCGATAGAAAGGTGGAAACCGATCCCAACAGCTCCAGCAGCGTCGCATCTCGTCTGATTTCCAAATCCGAACCCGTTCGCAGCCCGGAAGGCGAGTGCCCCGACCTCCCTGGCGGACAGGTCATCCGGGAACATTCGGTGCCTTCGGGAGTGATCCTCGATCTCATGCAATCCGGGTTGGTGATTGCCGACTCCAGGGGATGCATCACCCGCTGTAATTCGGCTGCGGAGCTAATTCTGGGGCTGAGGCGGGACGAAATCACGGGAAGGACATCGATGGACCCGGCGTGGCGGTGCATCCGTGAGGATGAAACTCCATTTCCAGGAGAGGAACATCCCGCCATGGAGGTATTGCGAACCGGACGCCCGGTGCGGGAAGTCACCATGGATGTCGAACGCCCGGACGGCAGCCTCACCTGGATTTCGATCAACTCCGCTCCATTGTCCGAGGCGGAGGGCGGCCCCGGTTCCGTCACCATTTTTACGGATGTGACCCGGTTCAAGGAGGCGGAGGCGCGTCTCGAACTGGCTAGAAATGAGGCGGACGCCGCCAATCAGGCGAAGAGTCAGTTCCTGGCCATCATGAGCCATGAGCTTCGCACTCCGATGAACGGGGTGATTGGTTTCGCAGAGCTGTTGGTCGGTTGCTCGTTGGACGATGAAGCTGGTCAGTATGCCCGCATGATCCTCGACTCCGGTGAAGCCCTGTCGAACCTCCTCAACGACATTCTCGACTTTTCCAAAATCGAGGCAGGTAAACTCGATTTCGAATGGGAATTTGTGGATGTCGGCCTCCTGATGGAAGAGTCCCTGCCGTTGCTGCGGATCCGGGCTCAACAGAAAAAACTCCCGCTGCTCAATCATGTCCCCGCGGATGCATCCGCCCGGGTGTGGGGAGATCGTGGGCGCATTCGACAGGTGTTGTTCAACTTGATTGGCAATGCCCTCAAGTTCACCGCGGAGGGTTCGGTTCAGATCAAGGCTGAGGCCTTGAACACCCGAACCCTCCGGTTTGAAATCATCGATACCGGCATTGGAATTCCGGAGGAACATCAATCCCGCCTCTTTCATTCGTTCTCCCAGGCGGATTCCTCCATGTCCGGGCGCTTTGGCGGCACCGGACTCGGCCTGGCCATCGCCAAGCGGTTGGTGGAATTGATGGGTGGCTCCATCGGATTCACCAGCAAGGTCGGCCAGGGAACCACATTCTGGTTTAACCTGCCCAGAAGCCATCAGGTGGAGCCTGGCTGACCAACGTCCGCGTCGGGAGTGAGATGTGCACCCGGAGTTGCCCGTGCCGGGTTAGTTCAGGGCCGTGGTTTCTGGATAACCAAAGCGCAGATTGAAGCTCTGAATTGCCTGACCACTCGCTCCCTTGACCAGGTTGTCCTCGGCGCTCATCACCACCAGGCGTCCGGTGCGGGGGTCCAGCCGCCAGGCGATTTCAATCACATTGGTCCCCACCACATTCTTGGTGTCCGGAAGTGCACGACCCTCCAGCAGTCTCACAAATGGGGCGGAACCGTAGGCATCCTGGTAGCATTGTTGGATCCGTTGTCCAAATTCACCGACCGATGTCGGGGTCAGGGGATCGGACGGCGACAGGTAAAGGGTGGTCAGGATACCCCGGTTGACCGGGATGAGGTGGGGGGTGAACTGCATCACCACTCGTGCACCGGCGGCCAGACTCAATTCCTGCTCGATCTCAGCCAGATGACGATGGCGGGGGACGCCATAGGGTCGGACGCTCTCATTACATTCGCAGAAGAGATAATCCAGCTCCGCCTTCCGTCCGGCCCCGCTGACACCACTCAGCGAGTCGGCGATGATGCCGGTCGGAGCGATGAGTCCCGCCTGGAGCAGGGGGAGCGTGGGCAACAGAATGCTCGTGGGATAGCAACCCGGTGAGGCAATCAATCGGGCCGATTTCAGTGCAGGACCGTGGATTTCCGGCAATCCATAGACCGCCTCCGCCAGAAGTTCGGGGGCGGGGTGCGCGCCACCGTAAAAATCGGCGTAAACCGCCGGATCATGGATCCGAAAGTCGGCACTCAGATCGATCACTGTCAATCCAGCAGCCATCAGGGGACGGGCGTAGCTGGCGGCCACCCCATGGGGCAGCGCGAGAAACGCCACTTCAGCCTGGCCAGCGACCGCGTCGACCTGGGGATCGGTGAATCGGAGGGTCCGGGCAACGGGCTGGCTGCCAAACCGGGGATAGACCTGGGCCACAGTTTGCCCTGCATTCTGGCGGGACGTCACCAGAGTGATTTCAACGCCGGGATGCTGAAGAAGTCGCTTGAGCAACTCCTCCCCCGAATATCCGGAGGCACCGATGATGGCCACCCGTTTCACGGGGGGAAGAATGGGGCTGGAAGTGTCTGGATTCACAACGGGTCCTGCAAATGGGTGGATACAAAAAACCCCGGAAGACCATGGGTCCCCGGGGTAAAATGGGATGTCGCCAGAGGGATCTGGAGACAGGGCAACAGGCGACTAGCGCTTGCTGAACTGGAAGCGGGCACGGGCACCCGGTTGACCGTACTTCTTCCGTTCCTTCATACGCGGGTCGCGTGTGAGGAAACCCTCGCCCCGCAATTGGGAGCGAAGCGCGGCATCGCTGGCCAGCAACGCCCGGGCAATGCCGTGACGGCAGGCACCGGCCTGACCGGCGGGACCTCCGCCTGCCACGCTGATGATGACGTCGTACTTGCCGGTGGTCGCCGTGACCGAGAATGGCAGGGTCAACTGCAGACGCTG
This sequence comes from uncultured Verrucomicrobiota bacterium, assembly GCA_903864375.1. Lineage (GTDB taxonomy): Bacteria > Verrucomicrobiota > Verrucomicrobiia > Limisphaerales > UBA9464 > CAILNN01. Next base: position 645 of record CAIPFS010000620.1, on the reverse strand, counting down.
GGTCTCAACGGGAAAATACTCCTCGTATTCCCGGCGGTTGACATGGATTTTGCCGGTTCCCGGAGTGATACGAACCCGGGCCACGCTGGTTTTGCGACGGCCGGTTCCTCGATATTCGACGACTTGGGTCATGGTTGGGACAGAAAAAATCAGGTTTCAGCCGGAGAATCTGGAGACAGGGCTGGGAGCGGTAGGAAAAAGAGGGGCTGTGGAATCAGGGTCGCGGAATCGAGGATTCCGCGAAGTTTATCCCACGTAGGTCAGCGCAGCCGGCGTTTGGGCGGTGTGCGGGTGGTTGGGGCCGGAGTAAACCTTGAGCTTGGTCAGCAATTGGCGACCCAGACGGTTTTTCGGGAGCATTCCCTTCACGGCGTGCATGACCAGGTGTTCCGGTTGGTCGCGGCGAACTTCGGCAACAGTCCGATATTTCTCGCCACCCTTCCATCCGGAATAGGTCATGTATTCCTTGTCGGATTCCTTGTTTCCGCTGAGAACCACCTTCTCGGCGTTCACCACCACCACGAAATCCCCGGCATCCAGGTGCGCAGTGAAGGACGGCTTGTCCTTGCCACGCAAGGCATTGGCAACCTGGACGGCCAGGCGGCCCAACACAGCGTTCTGGGCGTCAATCACGCGCCACTTCCT
>CAIPFS010000619.1 GCA_903864375.1 uncultured Verrucomicrobiota bacterium | reverse complement strand
TGCTGCGAAGGGCAAGCCGCTGGCAGACGCGGTCGGCAAGCGCAAAATAGAGAAGGAGGCCAAGACGGAGGAATTGCTACCTCAACTGCTGTCGCCCAACGCCTATCATCAGGAGGCCGCCCGCAGGCTCCTGACGATGAAGGGCGTGGGTGTGCTTCCGTTTGCGGACGCCTGGCTGGTCAAACAAACGGATCCCCGAGCCCGACTGGAAGTCGTCTGGCTCCATGAGGCCGTAGGACGTCCTCTTCCGTCCCTCATCACCGAGCTTGCAGCCTCGACCGACGACCGGCTTCGGACTGCCGCCGCCCGTGAATTGATCCACTGAACCCAGCGCCCGAATCCCCCCATGCCATCTGCCATGTCGCGCTCCCTGATCTGCCTGACCCTTCTGACGGGAACCCTGGTTCTCGCGCAACCCTCATCTTCGGTTGCTTCATTTTCGGATGCCCAGCGTTTGACCGTCCTTTCACGATTGATTCACGATCCATCTCCCAAAACTCGATTGGAGGCTCTTCGTGCCCTGGCTCGGATCAAGAGCCCCGAATCGGTGACCCTGGCATTGTCGGTTCTGGATCTCCCCATGGACCCGACCCTCGACTATGGCCTTTGGTTGACGATCAACGACCTGTCGCAGCCCTTCGTCCAGGCACTCCAATCCGGAACATGGAAGCCGGAGGGGAAGGAACGTCAGCTGGAAGTTGCCCTACTGGCCATTCCTTCGGATTTGGCCGGTCAGGTTCTCGGCAAGCTATTGGAAACCCGCACGTTGGACGCGTCCGGAACGGGTCCGTGGATTGAATTGATTGGACGGGCGGGAACGCCCGCACAGTTGCGATTGATTTTTGACCATGCGGTGGGTGGGACCTTCCAACCGGAGGCGACTTCCCGTGCCCTCTCGGCTCTCGCGGAAGCTGTTCGCCAGCGGAAGGCGTTTCCTGATGGAGATCTGAAGGGACTCGGCAGCCTGTTGACTGAAGAACATCACTCGGATGCCGTTCGCATCGCCGCCTTTCGACTGGCCGTTCTGTGGAAGGATCGGGGCGAATGGATTTCTGGAATCAAGCCAGCCGCAGGCGCTCCGTCCACTGCTCCGGCGGTCCGGACCTCCGCCTTTGAGGCGTTGAGGTCCATTGGCGGAAAACCAGCGCTGGCCGCCTTGGAGGAGTTGATCCGAAATCAGAACCTGGAGATCGCCCGTTCCGCCGTGGTGGCTCTTGCCGGGTTGGACATGAACCGGGCTGTGCCCTCGGTTGTCGACCAGGCCAGAATATTGACGGATGAGGCCGTGGCTCTGGAATTCTGGCGGGCCATTTTGGGAGTCAAGGGTGCCGGACGCGCCATTGCCGACGCATTGCCCGATCACGGATTGCAGGCTCCAGCGGCCCGGGCGGGCATGCGGGCCGCCCGGGAAGGGGGACGTTCCGAACTCGATCTGGTTCTGGCGCTGGCGCGTGGGGCGGGTCTTGCGGTCAATAACGGGGAAGCCGGAGTCGACCTGATCAAGGACCTGGCGTCGCGAGCGGCGGCAACCGGTGATCCCGGGCGCGGTGAAGGGATTTTCCGACGCAACGAAACCGCCTGCCTGACCTGTCATGGCATTGGCGGGGCCGGAGGAAAGGTGGGTCCCGATCTCACCTCGATCGGAGCCAGCGCCCCGGTGGATTATCTGGTGGAGTCTGTGCTCCTCCCGAATGCAAAGATCAAGGAAGGCTATCATGCCGTCCTGGTCACGACGCGGGATGGCAACGAGCACACGGGCACCCTTGCCCGGGAAACAGGCACCGAACTCATCCTGCGACTGGCCTCGGGAGCGGAGGAATCGATTGCCAAGGCTGAGATCCAAAAGCGGGAACAGGGGGTCAATTCCCTGATGCCCGCCGGGCTCCTCGAGTCGTTGACAAGCCAGGAGCAACTGGACCTGTTTGCCTTTCTCAGCCGATTGGGAAAACCGGGCGATTACGATGCGGCCAAAGGAGGCGTGGCCCGGCACTGGCTGCTCGCCCAGACCGTCCATACGGACGGTCAGGAGGGAAAGGAATACTGGCCTGTATCGACCGAATTCTTGGATAAACGATGGAAACCCGTTTACGCCCTCGTCCGCGGCGTCCTCCCCAGGGAACTGCTGCTGGAGGCCAACGGAGGTCAGGCATGGACGTCGCGGCTATCGTTCTACGCCGCAACCGAGTTCACCGTGGCCCAGGCGGGTGCCGTCGAACTCCATCTCACGGCAAACCCGGCTGCGGAGCTTTGGGTGGACGGAAAGAAGCTGGGACGGGAGGGTATAACCCGGGTCGAATTAACCTCGGGACTTCATCGGGCAGTGGTTCAAATCGACCCAAAAAACGTTCCTGAGAACCTTCGATTGGAATCGAGTGATGTGAGTTTCGTCCTCAATTGAAGTATTCTCCGTGCCGGGAAAAATTCCAGGGCAGCGGGTGGGATAAACACGGGGCTTGGAACCAATCACCGCCCCGTGATGGGGATCGGGTAGTAAAATCCTACGTTGGACGGTACTGTCCGGCGGCTCCAACCAACGCCATTGAAATAAAGTGGTTCTCTGCGCCCTCTGAGCCATCCGTGGTTGGAGTCTTGCTCATTGTCCTGAGCAATTAACCACAGAGCTCTCAGAGAACACAGAGAAAAAAGGATTAGGTGATGAGGCCTCGGTACCGAGGTGCCTTCAGAATGGGAAAAGGAACCTGGACGTCTTACTTCGTATTGACGATGTAGAAACGACCTTTGGAGGAGAGCGGATCATTCACGGACTGAACCTTCCCATCACCCACGACCTCGGTGAGGACCTGCCATGAAGCGTCGCTCAGCCTGGACTTGAACAACACCTGGTAGGTGGGGCCAAACAAGGTGGGGAAGCTTAATTGAATGGAACCAGCACTGGTGCTGGAGGTGACCACCGGTGCCTTGAGCTGGAGCAGGGCACTATCGACATAAACCGTTCCGCCGGTATCAGGAACGTAGGTGATTTGATACTGGACGGACGCCGTTCCCGGAGGTGCCACCAGATAGGGGGCGGTTCCGAGGGAGGTCACGTAATCCGTTGCAAACAGATTGGTGGCCTGAAGATGAATCCAGCCATCGACAGCGGAGCTGGCATCGACTTTGGCCGAGCGGTCGTATTCCCGGAGCCCACCGTTGGCATCCAGAAACTTGATTTCGAGTGCGGCAGTGCCGGCACCCGTCATCGGATCCGACGAGGGAACGAACAGCCATCCTTCGGCAATGAAGGCCTCGCCTGGTTGGGCAGGACGAATCTGCAGGCATCCGTTATAAGTGCCGGGGCCAGTGCTGTAGGCCACGAAACACTGGCTTCCGTCGAGGGCCTGAACATTGGGTCCCCCGTTGGGATAGAAGTCATTGGTCGTTTTGAGCGCCCCGCCGTTGAAGGTGGTCCATCCGGCGTCGGCGGTGACCGCAAACGAGGTGGCCTCGAATCCCGGGTCAATCAACAGATTGGTTCGGGCCTGGTCCAAAGGCCGGACCACCAGCGAGCCTTGGGCGATGCCAGCGCCATTCCGGTTCGAAACCGTCACAAAATAGGTGCCCACGTCCGCTGGGGTGACCTTTGAAACGGTGAGGGCACTTGAGTTGACGCCGATAATTCGGCCGCCATCGATCAGGGTATTTGTGCCGAAGGCATTGCTGAAGCTCCACTGATAGCTGAAAGGGGCAGTTCCCTTCGCCTCAATGGAGAAGTGCGCGTCCTCTCCCTCAGTGAGGACCTGAGAGGCCACCTTTCCGAGAGACGGATCCGCGTTGTTCACTGCGAGGACGACCTGACCCAGGCTGGCGACAGTGGCGAGTCGGGCGTTGGGGCCCTTCGTCGCGAAGCCATATTGGACGTGATGCCCAGCCAGGGTATCCAGCGTTAATGTAAAGGGTTGGCCTTGAACAATATCAACAGTTGCCGGTGTGGACGACGAATAGTCCGGAGCGAAATCCTTGATGAACGCGATGCAAGCGTAGTCGGAGGTGAGTGAATTGGTGAGGCAATCCCCGCTGAAGGTCACGGTCTGACCGGCCAACGTATCATCCTGGACGTACATATTGGCTTCCATGATCTTGTTGGGCGCTCCATTGGCACCGCCAATCCACCAGTAGTCGTCGGACGGCTTGTCACGGTCGATACTGGTATTGGGGGTCAACGTCAACGTGCTGGTTCCGGTGAAAAAGGCGTTGAGATCAGCGGTTCCCCAACCTGTGCCAAATTGCGGATTCCCGCCGAGGTCGGTGACATTCATGTAGCCGATCCAGGTCTTGGTGGAGTCCACCGTCACCGTGGATTGAGCGCAGGCCTGGGAGAGGCCGGCGATCAGTGCCAAGGCACTGGCCGCCTGGAAAATGGGAGAGAGATTCGAGTAGTTCACAAATAGGTGCTGTCGAGCCATACGCTTCATTCAACTTTCCGAGCGGGTTCGACTCTGTCCGGGCACCTGCCTGGAGAGTCACCAAAAGTCGGGAAGCTGAAGCACGCGATGGGTCATCCTAAAACTAATGCCGATGCTGAAATCCGCAAGCCGAGGGGATATCCGTAGGACGTAATGACCCTCACGCGACTATCAGGTGATTAGAGCCGATGACGCTGCTGAAATTGACGGGGGGCGAAAGTTGTTCGACAACGTCGAGGTTTGGCAGGCTTAAGCCGGACCGACCGATGCCGGTAGGACACCCTTTTTCCGCAGCATCGCCTCCATGACCTGATCCATTGCGTGAGAAGCCAGGGCTTGGGTCACCTCATCCAGACGGGCTGTGGCCGCTTTAAGGGCGGCGGGATCCCCGGTTTTCGTCGAGCGATTTTCCAATTCCAGAACCTTTTCGACAGCGTCCATCGCTTCGATGATTTGGGTGCGGTATTCTGGATCGAGTTCGGAGTCGTATTCCGCCATCGTCTTCCGGGTCGCCGTGAGGGTGTCCGAGGCGGTTCGCTTGGCCTCCGTCCATTGACGAAATCGGAGATCATCGAAGGCCTGTTCGACCGATTCCTCCACCATGCGTTGTACCTCCGAGTCGGCAACGTCAACGGCCGACTTCATGGTGACGATTTTTTGATGCCCTGTCTTCACATCGCGTGCCAGAACATGAAGGACGCCATTGGCATCAATTTCAAATTGAACCCCCACGCGGGGAACCCCTTTGGGCGCGGATTCGAATTCGATTTCGAAGCGACCGAGGCTCCAGTTGTCGCGGGCGCGTTCCCGCTCCCCCTGGAGCACGTGGATCAGCATGGACTTCTGATGGTCCACGGCGGTGGTGAACAGTTCACCCGCCTTCACCGGAATGGTGGTGTTCCTGGGGATGATCGGATACATCAGTCCCCCGAAGGTCTCGATGCCGAGGGATAACGGAGTGACATCGAGGAGGAGCAAGTGGCGGAAGCCGCCGGCCAGAATTTCCGCCTGGATGGCGGCTCCCAAGGCCACGGCCTCATCGGGATGGACGCCGGTGTTCAATTGGGGCCCCGGGGTTTGATGATATTCCTCTCCCAGCCGCACGTCTCCCCGTTGTTCGGTGAACTCAACACAACCAAACCATTGACTGACCAGGCGCCGCACCAGCGGCATCCGGGTCTGTCCACCCACCAGGATGACCTGGTGAAGGTCACCAGCAGAAAGCCGCGCATCTGAAAGGGAGCGGAGGCAGTGGGCACGGGTCCGTTCCAGAATTGGGAGCGCCAGCTCCTCCAGCACGGAACGGGTGAGGCGCAGGCTGAAACTGAAACCAGGGGTCAGGAAGGGCAGGGAAACGTCCGCTGCGGATTCCGTGCTCAATTGAATCTTGGCGGTTTCGGCCGCCTCCCTCACCCGGGCCAGAATGGACAGGTCCCCGACGGAAAGGGCTGGTTGGTCTGGATCCAGTTGAGGGCCGTCGGCACGTCCGATTTCTCTCAATAAAAAATCGGTGACACACCGATCGATGTCGTCTCCGCCAAGGCGGGTGTTGCCGTTGGTTGACAGCACCTGAAAGGTTCCCTGGCTGAGTTCCAGGATGGAGAGGTCGAAGGTGCCGCCGCCCAGGTCATAGACCGCAATCCTGGATTGTTCCTGAAGGCGGTCCAGTCCGTAGGCGAGGGCTGCGGCGGTCGGTTCGTTGACGATTCGTTCGACCTTCAAACCGGCGAGTTCGCCCGCCCGGATCGTGGCATTCCGCTGGGCATCATTGAAGTAGGCCGGAACCGTGATGACAGCACGGCTGATGGTTTCACCCAGGGATTTTTCGGCATCCGCTTTCAGCTTCTTGAGGATTTCAGCGGAGATTTCCTCCGGCGTCCATTGCCGCCCATGGAGGGCCACGGTGACCGGACCGTTGCCATTGCCGACCACGGGGTAGGGCATGCGGGTTTCCTCCGTCGGAATATCGACCCCGCGTCGCCCCATGAACCGCTTGATGGAGTAGACGGTTTCCGTCGGATGAAGGGCCCGCACCCGGTTGGCCGTCCGTCCCACCATCGGTTGTCCGGTGGCTGAGGGAAAGTAAACCACCGATGGTGTCAGTCGTTGCCCATCGGCGTCCGCTAAAACGTACGGGATACCGCTATCAACGACCGCCACCAGGGAGTTGGTGGTACCGAGGTCGATGCCCACAATTTTGCTCATGAGACTTCAGGGTCGGGTAAGTTCCGTTGGGTCGCAAGTGGACTTGCCCGGTTCGCAGGTCAAGGACGGAACGGGTTTCGCGGTTCGGATCGGGTCTGGGCCGGCCGTGCACCGACAGCCCAGCCGATCCACGCCAGCCAGATGAGGTATTGCCCGAGGAAACAGCCGGCGAAGCCGGTCAAGCGGAGCCAGTTCCACGAATAGCCCCACAGTCCCGCGATCAGAAGGAGGGCCCCCGGTATCCAAGCCACGAGGCAAATCTGTCCGGCCCCGACCAATCCCAGGTCCCGGTTTGCCAGATGGGCCATCAACCAGGCTGGAATCGTCAAGACCGCCGCCAGGATCCAACCGCTCACAAGGAGTGTGATCCCTGCCGAAATCACCACCGCCAGGACGATCACCCAATTCCAAGCCTGCCATCCCGCCCGGCCGCCCACCCGGTCGAGGGCGATGCGCAATGGTTCGGGGTAGGGAAGGGCAATGTGTCCGGCGAGGCCGGAGATATGCAGTTCGTCCGGCATCAATTCCAGTTGGAGGTCCGCCACCTGTCCCGGTGCGGATAGTCCGGTGGGATTGACCGCAATTCCGAATTGGGGTGTTTCTCCAAGGACCTGACTGTCAGGGCCGGGCCAGCTGAATCGTCCGGACTGAATGCCACCGCCCGACTCCGGCAGGCGCTCCACTGCCCGATCGACGGCCGGGACCCAGGTTCGATACAGAGCCCATCCGGCCATACCGCTGCATAGCATGGCGGCGGCCAGATGGAAAATCAGGGCGCGGGCAAATGAGGCATCGGCGAAGGCTGCCACCCCCCGACCGGTGAGCGGCTGCCAGGCCCCGAAGGCGTCGGCCACACGGGTCTTCCAGGTCGTGGAAGAGGGGGATGCTGATGATTTTTCAGCCACTGGGAATGCCAGCCCAAAAGTCAAACGACCGGTCGGGAATGAGTCCCGACCGGCCGTTAAATGGGAAGGAATTTGCTGATCGACCGGTTGGACTAGGATTGTTCTCCTGCGCCTTCGCCACCGGGTTGGGGGACGACCACCAAGGGGACCGCATACCGAAGTTTCATGACGTCGTCGACCAGTACCTCGATGAAATAAACGCCGGCGGTCGCAAATTCCACCTGCGCGAACAGGCTCACGTTGGTGACATTCTGCACGGGATCGGGCAGGGCCAGTTTGGCGCTGCTTTTGCGGATGACGGTTGTCCCATCAGGGGCAATCAGGCGGACCTGTTCAGTGAAGTTGCCCTTCCCAGCCGTCCATCGATTGACGACACAAAGCTTGGGGGCGACGATGGGAATGCCGGGGACCCGGACCAATCCGATCACTCCAAGAAAGATGAGATTACCGCTGGCTTCCTGACGGATGTCGTCACAGAGCAGGGAGCACTGAAGATCGGGCAGAATTCGATTTGGCGTCATGTTTCATTGCAACGTTTCAGCCAGAAGCCATCCGGTCAAAAGATTTCCCGGTGACATCCGCATCTTCGGGACGGGACGCTGGTCCGTCACTCGATCACTTCGGCACGGGCATCATGGCGATGGGTCACGATATCCCGGAATTCCTTCAGGAAGCCCGCCTGAGTGGCGCGGACCGCCCGAAACAAGGTCTCCGCTTCATCCATCCGGGCCAGACTGACAAAGCTCGCGCCGGCCTCTTCGAGCTCCCGGACCGCGCCGAGAGTCTCAGCTGGGGCAAAAATGGCGGCTCCCGGGTTGAGGTCCCGCAATTGACGAACCAATCGGAGATTGGTCGTTCCCTTCAACACGCTGTCGGGTACTGTGCAAATGATGATCCGGGCGGATTGGATACCGGCATGGATCAGGGTTTCCCGCTGGCTGATATCCCCGTAGATGGCCCGAATTCCCCGTTGCCGGAGCCGGGCATGAACGACGGGATTGAAGTCGACAACGGCCAGTTGGGGAAGGATGTCGGACGCATCGGTTGTCACCGCCGCCAGCAGGGAACTGGCGGTTCGAAAAAAGCCGAGCAGCAGAATTTCCGGTGCCTCTGCGTGCTTTCCCGAATCCTGAGCGTGGGGTGTCGGAGTTCCCAGGTCTTTGATTCCCAGTCGCTGAAAGCCCCCAATGAGGCGGCGAACGAGGGGGTCCGAGTGGGTCATGGCCAGGGTGGAAGCAAGCGCCAGAAACACAAACGCCAGTGCCACTGCCCCCTGAGTGGTCTCGGACAATTGCCCCCTCGCCGCCCCGAGGGCGACGACCACCAACGAAAATTCGCTGATTTGACTGAGGTATACGGCAGGCAGCAGGCTGGTTCGCAAGCCGAACTTCATCCGGAAAAGGGGGGTGAAGGTGGTGAGGAAGCGGCTGAGAACCGTAAAGGTGGCGAACCCCAGTCC
>CAIPFS010000618.1 GCA_903864375.1 uncultured Verrucomicrobiota bacterium | reverse complement strand
GCCGCCTTGGCCTGCTGCCAGAGGCTGGGCAGTTTGCTGACCATCTTGAGGGGCTGGTACAGCATGAAGATGCTGAGCACGAAGGAGACGAAGTCGCCGGATGTCAGCGCAAAGTGGCGATGATTGACGTACAGGAACATCATCGCCATCCCCAGCGCGCCCACAAATTCCAGCAGCGGGCCCGGTATTTCCCCGGCCCGGATCATCTTCAGCATCTGGTTGGCGGTCCGTTGGGAGCTCAGTTTGAACCGGTCGACCAGGAAGGCTTCAAGGCGATAGGCCTTGACGACCCGGGCATTGGTAAACGCCTCCTGCACCACCGTGTTGGATTCCGCGATCTGTTCCTGAAACAACCGGGACGCCTTCCGAACTTTCCTCCCGTAGACGACAATCGGTACGATGCAGATCGGAAAGATGATCAGGGAAATGACCGTCAGCTCGGTTTGTTGATACAACAGGAAGGCGACAGCCCCGAGGACGGTAATCGGGTCCTTGGCGGCGATGGGGACGGCCTGCGACAGGACGACGCTGGTGGCGAACGGGTCGTTGGAGATGCGGGACATCAGCTCCCCGGTACGGGAGGCATTGAAGAACCCCACCGACAGCGTTTGCAAGTGACGGAAGATGCGCAGTCGGAGGTCCATGACCGCCCGGATGGTGGCCCAGTTGACGAGGTAGAAATTGAGGTAATTGGCGACACCCCCGCACCAGCATCACCAGTGGCACCATCAGGATGATGAAAACCTTCCATTGATCCAGAGACGGAAGGACCTGATGCAGCCAGCGCTGGAGCCCTTCGGGCAGTCGCTGCAATTCCCTTTCGAGCGGGACATGACCGGCCGCGGGGAACGAGAGATCGCACAGCAGCTTGACGGTGACCAGCAGCAGGGAATTGGCCACGGAATACACCACGCCGAAGACAAGGCCCAGGGCCATCCGCAGGCGGTAGGGCCGCAGCAGCCGCCACATTTCCAAGGCAAATGAATTCATCCGGATCGACCCCATCGGTAAGTTCCTTCAGTCTGACTCCTTCCACGGGTGTGGCCAATGAGAATTCCAGAGGCCGTGTGCAAGGAACACTTCCAAACCCGGACGCGCATCGAGACCATGAACCGTCGGCTGGCCGACTGGAAAGTCGGCGGTACAGCAGAGAGGAATGTCTGTGCCGCGGCCCGGGTGGTTCGGTTTTTTTTGACTCGACCGGAGGACTCCGGACACTTCCCTCCTTGAATCGTCCGCTTCGCATCGTTCAGGCCAATTCGCTTTTCAATGGGGGCGGGGTCGATACCCAGACCCTTGAATTGACCCGGGGCCTCCAGGAACGGGGATGTCAGGTGACCCTCGCCGTCGGTGCGGGAAGTCGCTGGGAACCCCGCGCCCGTCAGCTGTCCGTGGCTGTTCGGTCCTTTCCGCCCCGCAGTCCCCTCCGATGGAAAGCCGTCGCCGCCCTGCGTCAGGCCGTTTCCCAAATCGATGCCGACATCCTCCACGTCCATCAGGGGTGTGACTACTGGCCGGCCATCGTGGCCGCCCGGCTGGCCGGACGCGGCACCCGGGTCTTCATCACCCGGCATCTGATGACCCGTCCGCGTGGCTTCAGCCGCCGCTTCCTGTTGAAGGGTGCCCGGGTGATCGCTGTTTCGAAGGCGGTCGAGCGCGTCCTCCGGGCCGAGCTTCAGGGAAATCCCTCCCGCATCCTTCAGGCCTACTGCGGCATCGATGTCGAACGATTTGCCGGCGAACGGTCGGCTGAGGCCGCTGCACTCCGCCAGGCCCACGGTTGGGGACCCGACCATGTGGTGTTTGGGGTGGTCGGGATGTACCCGTTGCCGCGCGGCAAGGGACAGATTGAGTTTCTTTCCGCTGCCGCACGGCTCAGGTCCTCCCATCCCCAGGCTCGCTTTGTGCTGATCGGCCACGGCGACATGCGCCCGCTCATCGAGCAAAAGATCGCCAGCGAACAACTCCAGGACATGGTCCGCCTGGAACCGTTCACCGACGATATCCGACCCTGGATGAAGGCCCTGGATGTTCTGGTCCATCCTGCCGTCGGCACCGATGCCTTCCCTCTCGTGGTTCTCGAAGGCATGGCGTCGGGACATCCCGTCGTCGCGTCACGGATGGACGGCATTCCCGAGGAGTTTACCGACGGACAGGAGGGGTTCCTGGTGACCCCGGGTGACGTCGCCGAGTTGGTATCCGCAATGGGCCGGCTGGCCTCTGATCCGGAGCTTCGGTCGGCCATGGGCACGCGGGGACGGCAGCATGTCGCGACCCATTTCACCCGGAGCCATCTGGCTGCCGCCACCCTGAACCATTATGAGGCCGCTCTGGCCGGCCGCCGATGAATCCCTCGCCGTCCCATAAGGCAGCCCCGTCATCCGGCCAACCGCCTCCGCAGTATTACACCTCCCTGGAGCCCTTTGCCGGCGCGTTTACCCAGGGGCTTCCCATGCTCACCTATCACAAGCTGGGACCCCGTCCGGCGCGGGTCCGGCTGAAGGGGCTTTACGTGGGCGAAGCCCTGTTCAGACGACAGATGCGGGAACTGATGCAGGCCGGCTACCAGTCGGTTCTGCCCGCCGATGTCGCGGGTGCGAGGTCCCAGGAGTCCCGGCGGATTGCCATCACGTTCGACGATGGATTTGAGAACGTTCTGCGCCACGGGTTGGAGCCGCTGCGGGAGGCACGCTTCCATGCCATCCAGTTTCTGGTGCCGGGACGGATCGGCGGGTCAAATGCCTGGGAGGAGGCCGAGGGTGAAGCCACCGAGCGCCTCATGGATGCCTCGCAGATTCGTGAATGGCTGGCGGCCGGTCATTCGATTGGTGCCCACACCTGCACCCATCCACACCTGACCCGAATCCCGCTGGCCGAGGCCCGGGAGGAAATCCGGTCGAGTCGATTGCAGCTGGAAGACCTTTTCAGAGTCCCCGTGCGTGACTTCTGCTATCCCTACGGCGATTACAATCCAGCGGTGCGCGACCTCGTGGAGGAAGCCGGTTTCACCACCGCATGCACCACGGAAGCGGGGGTCAACCGGTCAGGGTCTGATCGGCTGCAACTTCGGCGCTTCACCGCCCGGTATGCGTCGCGCAATTGGAAGAACCTCCTGCGATGGTTCAGAAGTACGGCCCGTAGATCGTGAAGCGGCCGATGGTGCCGCTGCTGCCGTAGCGCAGACATTCTTGTCTGCCGTTTTGCCGACTTTCCTGTCGGCAGCGCCGTTCCATGTCCCGTCACGCTCCGGTTCACCCAACGGCCCGGCAGGCCTGGAGGCGTGCGGAACAGCAGACAGGAACGTCTGCGCTACGGCGCTCATCGGCCCCATCCTAATGCCACGTGTAGCGCACCACGGCCATCAGTTGGTGTGCGGTGTAGTCATGGAAATGCCCGCTCGACGGCTCGCTGTAGGCGAAATAGCCGTAGGTGAGGCGACCCGTGACCGAGGGGGTGAAGCGCCTCGACAGGGAGGTCTGAAAGCCGTGCCGCTGATAGTCGAGTCCCAGCGGCAATCCCGTGGCATCGTGGTGCTGCCCATAGCCGGCCTGCGAATAAAGGTAATGGAATTCCCATTCGGTCTTTTCATCGACCAGAAACGTCGATCCGGCCTGCACCGACCAGATGTCCCCGAGATACGGGGCGACCGCAGGATTGCCCTGGCTCGCACTGGTGGTCCGGCTTTTCTGGTAGCCAAGTCCGCCCGAAAGAAACCAGCGCGTGTTCACCGTGGCGGTGGAGTTCAGCTGAATCGAATGGGACTCGGACTGGCCTGCATAGAGACGTCCACCCTGGGTGGCGTCTGAACCGAAGATTCCAGGGTCTGTCGATCCCGTGGTGGTGCGATAGGTGCTCGTCGACCACTGGTAACTGACCGCACTCCTGAACCATGTCAGCGGTTGCAGGACCACCCGCGGTTCAATCTCGTCCACCCCAACATCCCGGGCGAGAATAAAGCCGGGGTAGGCGGTGTTACGTTGCGCCACGGGATAGGCATAATCAGTCAGACGATCTCGATGGCGATAATGGCCGCCGAAGGAGACCCAACGCCGGGGTGAGGTGTTGAAGCCAATCCGGTAATCCTGCCAGCGGACGTCGGCATTCTCCACCAGTGCCACGGGTGCTGGCCCGCCGTCCTGTTCCACCGTCTGATGATAGGATTCCTGCCGCAGTCGGGCCTCAGCAAACAGGCTGGTCCAAGTCAGGCCGGTGTACCGTGTCAGAACGCTTTCCTCGATGGTGGTCTGGTCCATCAACGATCGTTCGGTCGCCGGAAGCCGGAAGGTTCCTGCCGTGGGGTCTGCCGGGTCCACCACCTCATCCAGATGGACATCCCCAAAGGTCTCGCGCTGTTTCCACTGCGTTTGAAGGCCGACCGTCGCCGTCAGATTGGTGAGCGGGCGAAACTGGGAGAAGGCATTAAAGAGCTGCCAGACTTCATTCAACAGAATCCGGTCTGCCGACCAGGCACTTCCGGCAGTGGGCTGACCGGTTCCGTCCTGGGGCGTCAGCCGCAGGGAGGAATCACCATCCAGCCACGAGTAGCGATAGCCCAACCCTGCGAGCCATTGATCCGTCAGCTGTTTTTGAACAGAGACATGATCAAGAACCTGGGTGTGGCGATGGTATTCCTCCACTTCGGTCCGCAAATCAGCCAGCGACTGTCCGGCGGAAACACTCAGCGCGTCGGTACGCCGGGTGTTGGAGTCATAAAACTCCAATTGCAACCGGTTCTCCAGTTGGTATCCCCCGACTTCGTGGGTGACCCCCACCCGAACAATATGAGTTCGTTCATGGAGTTGTTGCGTGGAAGGAAAAATGCTCCGGGTTTCATCGGGATTTCCGCTGATGGAGGCCACCGGGCCCCGGCTCAACATCGACTTGGAACCATCCGCAAATTGGTACTCATATCCGATGGTGACGGCGGGTAGGTCCGGGCGGTTCCAACCGGCCTCGAACGAGGCGCGTCCCCGGTCCACGTAAAGATCGGTGCCGGAATGGACCAACGGTGGGGCAAAACCAGCCGCATACCCACCTCCGGCATCGTCATATCGCCGGTACTGATCGTAACCCAATCGGATGAATCCCAGCTCCGACTGGCTCAACTCGAGTGTCAGGTGGTTCTCATCCCGAAGAAAACGCCCATCCAGCGAGAAGATGCGACCGTCTTTGGATTCCTGCCGGAGTTTCAATTCTTCGATGCCGCCGTCCATGCCGCCCGGACGACCCTCCAACTGGCGGAACTTCGATTGGTCACCATGAACGCTGACCCCTCCCACCGCCGGAGCGATCACCAGGGAGAGGGAGGACGAGGGAGAGGCATTGGTTCCCCACGGGAGTCCCTGGTCAATCCACTTCCGCAGCAGAGAGATTTGTCCGGCGTCCAAGGGTGTTCCCTTGTCCTCGGGCGGCATTTCCATGTCGGGGACCAGCCGGGCCACATCGTGGATCAGCGGGCTGGCACCGCTGTTCCCGGGAATGATGTCAATGCCTTCGCTTCCGCCCTTCAGGGCAACGTCGCGGTCGGTGAGTCGGAAATGGCCCTTGGGGTGTTCGGGTCCATGACAGCGGAGGCAGTTTTTCTCAAGGATGGGTCGGATATCGGATTCAAATTCCACCGGACGGGAAGCGGGTTCCGGAAGTTTGGAAATATCCACGCCGCCGGCGACGACTGCACTGCAAAGCCAGACGGGAGCCATGCCTCCGAGAGTCCAGTAGATCGTTCGGCTCAAGGGACCCGGAATCTTCATGGTCAGTACAACAGGTGGGCGTTGATGTCGGAGCCGTGTACGGCGGTGTGGCAACCGGAGGACCAGCAACTGCCGCGTGATAGGAAACTGGTATGGTTGATGGCCCCAATGACTATCTGGCCGGGCAGAACTCCAGGACCCTGGACCTGGGCATGACAACGAAGACAGAGGTTCAGGTCCGGCTGAACCAGCAGCTTGGCATTGATGGAACCGTGGGGAGAATGACACAGGGTGCAGCCTTCGCGAAGGGCCTCGTGGGGAAAGGCGGTAGGGCGCGCCTGGGTTCGATGACAGGTGGCGCAGGTTTCGTCCGGGCCTGACCGGAAGATTCCCCCTGCCGGTTTGAAGACGTCCATTCCGTGGGGATCGTGGCATTGAACGCAGTTCATCCGGCCCTCGAGAACGGGATGATGCTGGGGCAGGTGAAACTGGGTCCTCGTTTCAATATGGCACCTGAAACAGGCCTCCGGTTCATGTCCGGGATTGAGGATGAAGCGTCCGCGCCCGCCCCCGGCTTCAATATGTTTGCTGCCAGGACCGTGACAGCTCTCACATCCCGTCAGACCTTCAAACCGGGCTCCCTCAACCTGCAACCGTCCATGGGCGCTCGAGGGAAAACTGCGCACGTAGTTGGTGTGGCAATCGATGCACCGCTGGTTTCCCACATAGACCGCCCCCGGGATTTCGAGGGGTTCGACCACTGTGGTCTCGAGGTGAGCGCACGAGACGAGCAGGACACCGGGAATCAGGAATATCAGTAGTCCCAGGACGGAACGACTTCGCCGGAACTGATTCCAGAGCGCACGCGGGTTGAATTCCACAAGGGTGAGATGCAGAACCCGTGGGTTTGTTCCCTGAGATGATTATAAATACGGTCGCAGTTGTGATTCGTTGCCAATCAGACCGATCACATAGATTCGATCGTCCCGGGTCCAACTGGCGGTGGCAAACTTGCCGAGCGTTTGGAGTCGGGCGGTGGCAGAATCAGGAGATCCGGGAATCTGGGACCGGTCGGCGATGAACAGCCAGAGGAGATCGTTGGCGTTTCGTTTGAAACAGATCATGGTCACCGGAAGCCCGTGCCATCGAAGATTGGCGCAACCGAAGAGCGGTACCCGTTGAAGCCCGGACGGGATGGCCTGTTCCTTCAGCGGACTGGTCTTTGTCAGGAACTGACTGACCTCCACGAGATTACTGGAAACCAGGTCCATTTGATTGTAGTCCCGCTGGGCCACCCGGGCCATCCGGGCGTGGAAAGCGCCAAACGAATTGTCGGAGGCCGGATGGAAAAGGCCCGACACCAACTCCCAATTTGCGAGGCCGAGGAACAAGACCACCACGGCGGCAGCGGCAAGCGGAATAAATCGCAGGATCGGAAAGGGGAGCACCGGGGCCTCCCGCGGCCCGGAAAGGATCCGGGCACGCAAATCGGGCGGCGGTACAACTGACCGAAGCGGAGCGCGGACAGACGCATGGAAGTCGTGTTGCTTCCGCATCCAGGCGGCCAGTTCGGCATCCTTCTGAGCCATGGCCAGGGCCTCTGCGATCTCCGGATCGGAAGCGTCGTCCGATCCCGGACGGTACAGCAGGAGGATGCGGCGGGCCTCGGATTTAGTCATGGTCCACGCTTTCATCCGCTGGTTCGGCCGGATGAGCCGCCAGCAACTGTTGTAATTGGGCAATGCCCCGGGACAGGCGTGATTTCACCGTGCCGATCGGCACACCCAGGATTTCGGCGATGTCCTTGTAGGAATGATCCTCGAGATAAAACAGCGCCACCGGAGCCCGAAACAGTTCATCCAACTGGCTCAGGGCCTCGAGAACCAGATGGGCGTCGAGAGGTTGACCGGTGGGTTCGGCCTGGGAAGGCAGTTCCTCATCCACCTCCTCCAGTACGACGGGAGTGAATCGCTGCAATCGCCTGCGGGTGCTGAGAAAATCACGGTGGAGGGTGGTGAAGAGCCAGGTCTTCGCCTTGGATCGGTCCTGAAGCTGGTGGTTCTTGTTGGCCCAGACCAGAAACGTCTGTTGGGTCAGATCGGCGGCATCCGATTCGTTTTGCGTCAGACTCAAGGCAAATTGAAACAGTCGGCTGTAATGCAGATTCACAAGATCCTCAAATTCAGGGTCCAACGACATACGAGATGCATCGGCTATGAGAGGCACCGATGCGCACCTTGTTCCCGCGGAAACTCAATTTTTTCGCTCATTGAACCAAAGACACCGACCTGAAAGGAGAAAACCCCAGTCGTGCCTTGCACATCAACTCTCGATTGAACCGTTATGATGGGTTTTCCCGACAGACGCCCCGATTTGACAGAAATTGCAGTTGTGTTCTAATCAGCGTCGCCATGGTTCTAACTTCAAAAACCGCCATCCGACGCCGGTTTCGAGGAACATGTGCGCGCGTTCATCGTTTTTCCCCGGCGTTTACCCTGGTGGAACTCTTGCTGGTGGTGGCGGTGATTGCGATTCTGGCGGGCCTGCTACTTCCGGTTCTGGCACGGGCACGAGCCTCAGCGGCTGCTGCCAGTTGTCTGAACAACACCCGCCAGCTCACCCTGGGATGGCTGCTGTATGCCGATCAGTCCAACGACCATCTGGTCTACAATCTCGGTCTGGATAAGCGACAACCGATTCCGTCGGGCAACCGGGACCTGAACTGGGTGAACAACATCATGAGTTGGGAGTTGGATTCGGATAATACGAATCTCGCTTTTGTTGCCAAAAGCCCCCTGAGCCCCTTGATCGGAGGGTCGGCGGCGATTTTTCTTTGTCCGTCCGATCAGGTGGTCAGCCCTGTGCAGCGCAGTGCAGGCTGGACCCGCCGGGTTCGCAGTTACTCGATGAATGCCATGGTGGGTGACGCTGGCCCCAACGTCCAGGCGGGTGGCAATATTCTCAATCCGGGTTACCGGCAATATTTGCGACTGTCCGACATGGAATCGCCGACCAGCACCTTTGTGATGGTGGATGAACACCCGGACAGCATCGGTGACGGGTATTTCTACAACACGATTTATGATCGGCAATGGGTCCACTTGCCGGCCTCCTACCATGGAGGCGCCGCCAATTTCTCGTTTGCCGACGGACACGCGGAATCGCATCGGTGGCAGTCGGGACTCATCCGACCCCCGGCCCGGCCCGACGTGACCGTGCTCCCGCAGACTGTGACTTCCGCGGATCTCGCCGATTATTATTGGGTGGCTCTTCGGTCGAGCGCCCGGTATTAGGTTGACCCGGCAGGCCGGCTCATCCACTGGTGGTGGATCAGACGCCTGGTGGCACCCTCAAGATTTTTTTGTTGGTCGGGAACAAATCGGGAGGTCGTGCGTCCCAAGACCAAATGAACTCTCTTTGGCTTTCCCTACGGAGGCGACTTCAGCCCGCCCCGTTTCAAATCTTCCGGCGATATTCTCCGGTGGCCGCCGCCCTCCTGGGCGCTTATTTCCTTCCCACTTCGGTTGACGCGGCAACCATCAACGTCTCCATATCTGGTTTTGCCTTCAGTCCAGCCACGGCCACGGTGCATGTGGGGGATACCGTCACCTGGATTCAGAAGGATTCCATTCAACACACGGTCACGAGCGATGGAGCGCCGGCTCTTTTGAACAGTTCCCTGCTCAGCCTGAATCAGAAATTTTCCCATACTTTCACCGATTCCGGCACGTTTGCGTACCATTGCATTCCCCATGCCTCCTTCATGAAGGGGACTGTGGTGGTCCTGCCAGCCCCGAACCAGCCGCCGACGGTTTCCCTGACTGCTCCCACCAACGGGACGGTGCTTCCTTTTCCTGCCAAATTTCTGGTGTCGGCCGATGCCTCGGACACGGATGGTTCGGTGACCTCCGTCCAGTTTTTTGCCGGGACCAATTCCCTCGGTTCAGTCACGGTTCCGCCCTTTCAGCTGCAGGTCACTAATTTGACGGCAGGAGTTTACTCCCTCTCCGCGGTGGCCACGGACAACCTGGGAGCCACGAATACCTCCAGCCCCGTCACCGTCACCATCGATGCGCCCCCGACGATTCGGATCAGCAGTCCCGGCTCCGGTGCCCTGTTTCTCTCTCCTGCCAGTTTCACCTTGAAGGTCGCCGCCGCGGACACCGACGGCACCGTCGACCATGTGGAATACCTGGATGGAACCACGTCGTTGGGGGTGGTCTCATCCCCCTTTAGCCTGGTATGGAACGCGGCATCCAGTGGTTTGCATCTTCTAACCGCCATCGCCACCGACAATCTGGGCATCCAGACCACCTCGGCTCCGATCAGTCTCACGATCTCGAGTGCTGCGGCCTATGCCCAACACAATCTGGTCTCGGACCTGCCCGGGCTGGCGGACAAGTTGGACACGAACCTGGTGAATCCGTGGGCCATTGCCTTCAGTCCCACCGGGCCCTTCTGGATCAACGACAATCACTCTGGGCTTTCCACCGTCTATAACACCGACGGCAGTGTCCAGACTCTGGTGGTCGCCGTGCCCACGGCTGCGGGCGGAACTCCACCCGGTTCTCCGACGGGCATCATCTTTAACGGATCCACGAATTTCCAGGTGGCCAGCGGGTTGCCAGCCCGATTTATCTTCTCCACCGAGGATGGAACCTTGTCGGGGTGGAACAGCGGATCGACCGCCGTCCTGAAGGTGGACAATTCGGCGGACGGAACGGTGTACAAGGGCCTCGCGATCGCCCAGCAAGGCGGGAGCAACCTCCTCTACGCCACGGACTTTCATCATGGTCGTGTCGACGTGTTCGATGACCATTTCGCCCCGGTTCATTTCCCGGGTGCTTTTTCTGACCCAACCCTCCCCAGCGGCTATGCACCGTTTGGAATCCGGAGCCTGGGTGGGAAATTGTTTGTCACCTACGCCCTTCAGGACGGCGACCAACATGATGATGTGGCCGGACCAGGTCACGGCTTCGTCAATGTCTTTGACTCCGGAGGTCAACTGATCCGCCGGTTTGCTTCGACTGGAAAACTGAACTCGCCCTGGGGCATCGCACTCGCTCCCTCCGGATTCGCACAATACAGCGGAACCATCCTCATCGGCAACTTCGGTGACGGAACCGTGCAGGTTTACGATGCGGTCAGCGGCAACTGGGTGGGGACGCTATCCGACATTCATGATGAGCCCATCGTGATCGAGGGGCTGTGGGACATTGCCTTTGGGAACGGTGGTCGCGGCGGTGACGCCAACCGTCTCTATTTTGTGGCTGGCATCAGCGGCGGCATCGGGATTGAGGAGCACGGTCTCTTTGGAAGCATTTCGGCGGTGCCCACCGTTCGAATCACGCGGGTCACTGCAGTGGCGGGTTCATTGACGGTGGAATGGGCGGGTGACCAAGGTCCATTTATGCTCCAGCACAAATCCGCACTCACCGACTCCAGTTGGACGGACGTTCAATCCTTCCCGGCTTCCCCGGCGGTGATACCGCTTCAGGGGACGGGTGGGTTCTTCCGTGTGCAGTACTGAACCGGCTTGGACCGGCGGCCTCGGGGGGTGGTTTTAGATGACACACCCCCGTTCGAACGCGAACGTTCCGTCCATGCAGAGGACGAAACTGACGGTTGCTGCAGTCCAGGCAATGAAAGGGCGGGCTTCGGTGGCGGCGTTGACCGCTTACGACCACCCCACCGCCCGGCTTCTGGATGAGGCCGGCGTACATCTTTTGTTGGTGGGCGATTCCCTTGGGATGGTGGTTCTGGGGTATCCGGACACCACCCATGTCACCTTGGACGAAATGGTTCATCACGTCCGGGCTGTGGCCCGGGCCCGACCCGGAGCTCTCGTCGGTGGCGACCTTCCCATCCACAGCTATATCACCCCGGGGCAGGCAGTGACTTCGGCCCGCCGACTGCGGGATGCCGGCGCCGATTTTGTCAAAGCCGAGGGCGGTCGGGAAATCTTGCCCCAAATTCAGGCCATCCTGGCTGAGGGGATTCCGTTTTGCGGGCACCTCGGCATGTTGCCACAACATGTCCTCGAGGAGGGGGGGATATATCGCATCAAGGGTCGCGACGAGGCTGGGCGCCAGCGCCTCCTGGAAGATGCGACTGCATTGGAAGCGGCTGGAGTGTTTGCCTGCGTGCTGGAGTTGGTGACCCCGCCGGTGGCGGCTGAAATCACCCGCGTCCATCCTCGCCTCATCACCATCGGCATCGGCAGTGGACCCGACTGCGACGGTCAGATTCTGGTGACCCCCGATCTGGTGGGTGGATTCCCCTGGTTTACCCCGAAGTTCGTCACTCCCCGGGCGCAAACCGGTGAAATCATCCGCCGGGCAGCTGGCGATTGGATACGCGACCTTCCGGTGCCTCCACCGTTTGCCTGAGTCAGGTCTGGCTGGACCGGACCACCCATCGCAGTTTGGCCGAGGCGCTTCGGGGGTTGCTCCGCACCTCCTCGCGGGAGGGACGAATCACGTCCTCTGAGGCAGCGGAATAAATGCCATCCCGGACTCCGGCCTGGAATGCCTTTTTGACCCGTCGATCTTCGCCAGAATGGAACGTCAGGAAGCAGGCCCGACCCCCCGGTTTCAAACAAAATGGCAGGTTCCGG
>CAIPFS010000617.1 GCA_903864375.1 uncultured Verrucomicrobiota bacterium | reverse complement strand
TTTCTCGGCATGTCGGTCAATTGCGCCCGATGCCATAACCATCCGATGGAGAAATGGACCAACGACCAATACTTCGGCATGGCCAACCTGTTCGCGCGGGTCCGACTCAAGGCGGGCACACACGACGGAGAAGTAACTGTTTTTGCCGACTCGGAGGGGGATCTAATCCAACCGTTGACCGGCAAACCGCAGGCTCCCCGTCCCCTGGATGGAAATCCCCTGCCCCCGAATTTTTCCGGAGACAGGCGGGAGGCCCTGGCAGACTGGCTGGTTTCCCGGGAGAATCCGTATTTTGCCAAGGCCATCGTCAATCGCATCTGGGCCAATTACCTCGGAGCTGGGTTGGTGGAGAATGTCGACGACCTGCGGGCAACGAATCCGGCCAGCAACGAAAAGCTGCTGGCTGCCACAGCCAGCTACCTCGTGGATCATCACTATGATTTAAAGGAATTGATGCGGGCCATCCTCCGGTCGAAGACCTATCAACGGACCAGCGAAGCGCTTGCGGAAAATGCCTCCGACACCCGCTTCTATTCGCATTACTATCCGCGGCGGATTGCGGCTGAAGTGCTGCTGGACGCGATTGCCCAGGCCACGGATTCACCGACCGTCTTTCCGAATTACCCGGCGGGCTACCGGGCTTCCCAACTCCCGGATGCGAATGTGGAATCCTACTTTCTGAAGACCTTCGGGCGTCCTGAACGAAGCGCCACCTGTTCCTGCGAACGGACCGTGGAGCCCAGCATTACTCAGGTCTTACACCTGGCGAACGGCAATACGATCAACGCACGGTTGTCCGATCCAAAGAACCGTATTTCAAAACTCCTCGATCAAAAGGCCATCCCGACCGTCCTCGTGGAGGAAGCCTATTACGCCACGGTTTCCCGCCCACCCACCCCGACCGAGGCCTCCAAATTGGGAGACATCCTGACCGCGGCATCCGAGGGTGATAAGCGCACCGCACTGGAGGACGTCTACTGGGCGCTGCTCAGCAGCAAGGAATTCCTCTTCAACCACTGATCCCATCCCATGAGGTTGAATTCATTCCCGTTCCTTCTGAGCTTTCTCGTGGCGCTCCTGGTTGCCCGGGCGGACGGTCCCGTCCCCGCCCGTTCCAATCTCTATGCCGGTGTGGATGCGGTGTTTGCGCGGCATTGCCTCGATTGTCATGCCACAGTAGACCCTGAGGCCCATCTCGTGCTGGAGGACCACGCAGCCACTCTCAAAGGCGGAGAAAATGGTCCGATTTTCAAACCGCTTCACAGTGCTGAAAGTCTGTTGATCCAGGCCGTCGTAGGAAATACCGAGCGCGAGGGGCGAAAATGGATCATGCCGCCGGGCAAGCGCGCCAAGTTGACCGCGGATGAAATTGAAACCCTGAAGGTCTGGATCGATGCCGGAGCGCCCGCGCCGGAACCGGGGAGCCTGACGGTTCGCAGCCTGACAGTGCCCAAAATTGTCCCCACGGTACCTCCGCGCAGACCGATCAATGCGGTGGACGTCGCAGCCATGTCGAGGCTGGCGGCGCTCGCACGTTATGGCGAGGTGGACTTGGTTGCGACCGACGATCAGGTTGTTATCCGCAGCCTGAAGGGTCTGACCGGCCAGGTGAACGCCGTGGCATTTTCCAGCTCGGGACAAAGCCTGTTTGCCGCCGCCGGGGAGAATGCCCTCTGGGGCGAGGTTCGAGAATACAAGGTGTCGGACGGGACTGTTCTTCGGACGCTCCATGGCCATCACGACGCCATTCTTTCCATCGCCCTTTCTCCCGACGGTCGATTGCTCGCCACGGGTAGCTACGATCAAACCATCCGCATCTGGGATTTGGAAACAGGGCTGGAACTCCGCACGCTCACCGGCCACAACGGTGGAGTGTTTGGATTGTCTTTCCGACCCGATGGCAAGGTGTTGGCCAGCGCCAGCAGTGACCGCACGGTCAAACTCTGGGACGTGGCGACCGGTCAACGGTTGGATACTCTTTCGCAATCGCTGAAGGAGCTCAACGCGGTGGCCTTCAGCCCCGACGGCAGGCGGCTTGCGGCTGCCGGTGCCGACAACCGCATCCGAGTCTGGGATATCTCCTCCTCGGCCCGGGAGACGCCGCCCCCGGTGATTTCAAGGTTTGCCCATGAAGGGGCC
>CAIPFS010000616.1 GCA_903864375.1 uncultured Verrucomicrobiota bacterium | reverse complement strand
GGCGGATCCGCGAGTACTCCACCAGCCTCAAGGACATGGTGCCGATCGAGAAATGTCTCGAAGCGGCGTCCGATTGCGATGCGCCGATGGTGTCCATCTGCGGAGGGGAACCCCTCATCTATCCCAAGATTGAGGAACTGGTGGCGGGTCTCACCGATCAGGGGCGCATCATCTACATTTGCACCAACGGGATGTTCATGCGCAAAAAGATGCGCGACTACCTGACGGCTCACTATTCGCCCGAGCTGGAGACCAAGCTTCAGCAATTGGTGACCGAACAGCTGGTGACCGAGAAGGAAGCCGAGGCCATCCGGACGGCTGAAGCTGCGGCGCGCCAAAAGGTGGTGATCGTCCCCTCCCAATGGATGTATTGGAATGTCCACCTGGACGGGCTGGAATACACCCATGACCTGATCGTCGAACGCGAGGGGGTCTTCAAGGAGTGCATTGCCGCCATCCGCATGGCCAAGATTCTGGACTATCAGGTGGCCACCAACACGACCATCTACAAGGAGACGGACATGGTCGAAATCGAACAGATGTTCCGCTATCTGTCGTTTCTGGATGTCGATGGCCATACCATTTCGCCGGGTTACGACTACGACGCCGCCAAAAAGGACATGGTCAAGCGGTTGGGGAAGGACCCGAAGGACTTCTTCCTGACCCGGGATCTGACCCGGGAGAAATTCAAGGACATTGAAGAGTGGGGCAAGCTGTTCACCCTGTTCGGCACTCCCGTCTACCACCGCTTTCTTGCAGGAAAGCAGGACCTGACCTGCTCGGCCTGGGCAATCCCCACCTTTAACGTCAAGGGCTGGAAGGCACCCTGCTACGTCATGACGGACGAAAAGCTGGGTCACTTCGACCGGTACCAGACGATGTTGGACTCGGTGAAATGGGACGACTACGGAGTAGTCCAGGGCGTTGCCCGGGACACCCGTTGCGAAAACTGCATGATGCACTGCGGCTATGAGCCGTCGGGAGCGTTGAGCAGTCGCCCTCTGGATACCTGGCTCAATCTGAAGTTCAATTTCAGTGCCCGGCCCAAACGGGTGGTTGAGGGCGGAAACGTTCAGGCCTTCAACGGGTTCAGCATGGGCAAGGGCCACCTGGCGGAAGCCAAATCGACGGTCAACAAGGCCCTGGCGGGCGCCCGTTCCGTTTACCAACGCAACGGTGACCATGACCATGCTCCGGGCAGCGTGACCACCGGCCCGACCCAGCGGGAAGAACTCCTTGCGAAACTGCGTGACAACGCCCGCATCGAAGTCAAACCGGAATAGTTTGACTGGATACCCAGGCGAGTTGTTCGCCGCAACCGTTTTTGTGACGTCTGTCGGAGGTTGTAGGCCCCTGACTTCCAGTTCCTTGTTTTTATGAGTCAGTCTCTATTCTTGTCTCCCCCCTCCTTCGACGGGTTCGATGGCGGTGCCGGTTCGCGTTATCAGGCGCGCCGTGAGGTCACCTCCTTCTGGTATCCCACCTGGTTGGCGCAACCGGCGGCACTGACCCCGAATTCCCGTCTGTTGGACTGCCCGCCGCACAACATCGGCATCCAGCAATGCCTGGATGAGGCGGTCAAATATGACCACGTCATCATCCATACCTCGACCCCTTCCCTGAAGAATGATTCCAAGGTCGCCGAGGCCATCAAACAGCGGCGCCCGGAGACGAAGATTGGCTTCGTCGGGGCGCACGCGGCGGTGCTGCCGACGGAGACCTTGAAGGCATCACCGGCCATTGATTGGGTGGGACGCAAGGAGTTTGATTTCACCTGCAAGGAAGTCTGCGAAAACCGCCCGATCGAGACCGTCGCCGGACTGAGTTTCCGGAAAGACGGTAAAATCATCCACAATCCCGAGCGCGAACTGATCCACAACATGGACGCGCTTCCCTGGGTGGCGGATGTCTACCGGCGCGACCTCAAGATCGAGAATTACTTCATCGGGTACCTGCTCCACCCGTACGTGAGTCTCTACACCGGACGCGGATGTCCCGCTCAATGCACCTTCTGTCTGTGGCCCCAGACCATCGGCGGTCACAAGTACCGGGTGCGGTCGGCGGATAATGTCGCCGCCGAAATGTCGTACATGAAGCAGGCGTTTCCGCAGGTGAAGGAGTTTTTCTTCGATGATGACACCTTCACGGCCAATCTGCCGCGTGCCCGGGAAATTGCCCGCAAACTGGCACCGTTGGGCCTGACCTGGTCCTGCAACAGCCGCGCCAACCTGGATTACGACACCATCAGCTTCTTCAAGGATGCCGGCCTCCGTCTGTTCCTGGTCGGGTATGAGTCGGGCAATGCGGACATTCTGACCCGCATCAAAAAGGGGGTCACCATGGATGAGATGCGCCGGTTCACCAAGGCCTGCCATCAGGCAGACGTGGTCATCCACGGCACCTTCATTCTTGGACTTCCGGTGGAAACCAAGGAGAGCATTCAGCGGACGATTGATTTCGCCAAGGAATTGGACGTGTTCAGCCTCCAGGTCTCCCTCGCCGCCCCGTATCCCGGCACGGAACTTTACGAGATGGCCCGTCAAAACGGCTGGTTTGCCAAGAAGGACAAAACCGACATCGTCCACACCGACGGATTCCAGCAATCGACCCTGGAATACCCGGATCTCTCCCGCGACGAGATTTTCGAGGCCGTCGACCGATTCTACCGGGAATACTACCTGCGTCCGGGACCCATCTTGCGCATCGTCAAGACCATGCTCGAAGACAAGAGCATCCTGGTCCGCCGCGTCCGCGAAGGATTCGAATTTTTCCGGAGTCTGAATCAGCGCAAGACGGACCTCGCGCGTTCCCAGGCGGCCGCAGCCTGATTTCCGCCGGCGGGCTGCCGTGCAGGCGGCTTGCCAAGCAGTCCGCCAGCCCGCAGGTTTGCCAGATGAAAACCACCCTCGTGTTCTGTTGGGTGCTGCTGGCCATGGCCGCGCGGGCTCAAGTGGAAGTCGAGCTCAAGTGCTCGCAAAAGCGCTTTTTGCCTTCTGAAAGCATTCCCCTTTCGATTCGCATCGGCAATCTGACCGGAGCACCTCTCCAGCTGGGAACCTGGCCGGGATGGTTAAACTTCTCCGTCGAACGGATGCCAGCCGGGGTGGTCAAGCGCATCGGGGATGTGAGTGACAGCGGTGCGTTCACCCTTGAGCAGAGCACGGTGGGAACCATCAAGTACGATTTGGCCCCCATTTTCGAAATCGACCAGATGGGAATCTACCGGGTCACCGCCACGGTGACGCCGATTGAGGGGGGCCAGAGCTATACCAGCGCCCAGTGGTCGTTTGAGGTCATCAATGGCACCCGAATTGAGGACCGCACGTTTGGTTTTACCCAGGAGGATGGAACGGTTGAGCAGCGAAAATACATCCTTCAACAGGCCAACTATCTCAAACAGGTCCAGCTCTACCTGAGGGTGACCGACCCCACGGAGTCACGAACCTACAAGGTGGTCGCACTGGGTGGAGTGGTTTCCTTCAAACGTCCGGAATTCCTCATCGATCGGAAAAGTCGCTTCCACATCCTCCACCAATTCAGCGCCACGGAATATCACTACCACGTGATTGACGCGGATGGCTTGGTGGTCAGCCGCGAAATTCGCCAGAGCACGGACAAACGCCCTCAACTTCGCGTGAATGATGAAGGGTTGGTCGCCGTCATTGGGGGTGTACGTCG
>CAIPFS010000615.1 GCA_903864375.1 uncultured Verrucomicrobiota bacterium | reverse complement strand
TGGCCGGCCTGCCGGTGTCGGTGAAGGATATTTTTGACTGGGGGGGACGCGGAACCACCTGTGCCTCCAGTTTTTACGGGAGGGTGCGTCCGGTTCCGCAACGCGATTCCGGCTATGTGGCCCGTTGGCGCCGAGCCGGCGCACTGCTGGCGGGCAAGACCAACCTGAATGAGTTTGCCTATGGAATTACAGGTGAAAACAGGACCTATGGCGACTGCACGATTCCAGGGATTCCCCAATCGTTGACCGGCGGGTCCAGTAGCGGGGCCGCCGCCTCCGTGGTGGCCGGTTCCGCGTGTCTCGCGCTGGGGACCGATACCGGCGGTTCCTTGCGCGTGCCCGCTGCCCTCTGCGGTCTGGTCAGCTTTCGGCAGTCCCTGGGGTTCGGCGAATCCGACGGCTTGTTTCCGCTGGCCCATTCGTTTGACACGGTCGGCTGGCTTCAACGTCATCTCGGAGACGTCTCCTGGGTGGCCCGTTGCCTCCATCCGGAAATGCCCATCGTTCCGTGGGATCATCCGCCGCGTGTCGCCATTCTGACGGGACCGTGGCTTAGCGGTGTGGCAACCGAAATTCAGGACGCCCTGAGCCGGCTGACGTCCCGGTTGCAAGAGGCTGGCGCCTCAGTCCGTTCCGTGGAGGCCGCCGGGTTTGAAGGGGCCGTGGAGCTCTTTGTTCCCATTCAGGCCCACGATGCCTTTGCGGCTCATGCGCCGTTTTGGTCGGATCATCGGGAGGAATATGACCCGGCTGTTCGGACTCGCATCGAATCCGGAGGGCTGGTCTCGACGTCCCGGTACCAGGAGCTCCAACGGGAGCGGGTGTCCTGGACGGCCCGGGTCTTCGACCCCCTGTGGGCTCACGCCGATTTCCTGGTGGCACCTGCAGCGCCGGTGACCCGGTTGCCGCTCGGCGCGGATCACTCGTCCACACGTCCCCGACTTCTTCGGTTGACCACCCCGGCAAGTCTGGCAGGCCTGCCGGTGCTGACCATCCCTCACGGAGTGTCGGGAGGAGATGGAATTGGATTTCAATGGATGGCACGGCGCGGAGAGGACGCCCGATTGTGGGCCCTGGCCGACTGGCTGGATCATCAGAAAGTTGTTTTTTAGACAGTCCAGGGGTGTGGCCCTGTTGCAATCTATGCACATCCCTGACGGATCGGATCCCCGTTTTCAATTCACGATGAATCTCATTCAGGATTTTGGGATATGGGATGAGTGAAATCGAATGGAAGGAGGTTTCCAGTGTTCCTTTGGGCGAAAAAACAGGGGGTTTTTCGGGGTTCCTGTTCCAGACGCGTTTTGGGAGTCCTCCAAACAATTGACAATCGGCAACAGGTTCGCGACTTGGCACGCCGCCTGTTAGTGAGGCGTTTGCCTAGTCCAGGCGACATTCGTTCAGGTGGAAATTGAGTGTTGAAGTCAGCCGATTTGTTTGTGTGTGGTTCAAAGCCCCTGCCACTTCGGTGGTGGTGGCTCTTTTTCGAGGCCTAATCTCGGTAACTTTCAGTCCGGGTACCTTTCAATCCGGCGAACTCTTGAATCGACGGTTCGCATCCATTCCCGTTCGAGCCACCGTTGGGATGACACCAACCAGAGAATTTGAGGAGTGAGAGCCCCGGCCCTGCATCCGTGCAAAAAACGGGCGTGGAGGCTGGGGGGCTGCCTCGGATTGGGGGCGCTTTGATTCGGGACCCCTGGTCTCGCGGCTATTTGGGAGCGGAATTGGTGATTCCGCCGGTCACGATGGCCACGTCGTTGGTGCCCTTGTTTTTGACCTTGTCCCGGTTTTCGTTGGGGGTGCCCAGCCGGCCCCCACTCCATTCGGAGATATATCCCATGTGGTTGAGAAGGGCGAAGATTGCATAGACGACGAACAGCACGGCCACCCGTTTGGGCCAGGGATTGGTCTTCTCTGCGAAAGGGTCGACCAGATTGTGGCGCGATCCGGGGGGGAGTTTCGGCACCTGGGTCAGGGTGGTGCCGAAAGGGATATTGATGCGCGCGCGGGCATTGATGGCCCAGCCGTTGGCATCCAGAATTGGGCCCAGATTCCGTTTGCGCAGCTTGATGAAGGCGAGAATCAACGAGGGACCTGAAATCAGGAGGATGATGCCAACAATGGCACCGGCAACGGCGAAGGCCCCGTGTGAAACAATCTGACTCCCCGTACTGACAATGGCGGTAAAAAATCCGCCAATGGCGCCAAAGGCAACGCCAAGTGCGGCCACCGTGCCGACGTCGACCTTTTTTGACGGAGCCGCCTTGGCCTGGTCGAGGTTCGCCGTGGTTTCTGCTGCCTTGGCCAGTTTATCTGTGGCGGCGGTGTCAGCTGCAGCGGCCCGTTTGGCGATTTGCTCTTCGATCAGGCGGACGAATTTTTTGTAAGGCGACCAGAACGCCTGCCGCAGGCTGATCGGGTTGTCGACGATCTTCACGATGGTGGCGTCGAAGTCCCGGCCCTTTCGGTCGTAGAATACGCCGTTGCGTCCCACCATGAGATTATCGGAATCCCCATCGGTAAACGCCGCGACGATTTGCATCTTTTCGCCCGAGACTTTCCGGACACAGTCGCAGTAGGCGAGGTAGGTGCCGGCAAGGCCCACCATGGTGGCGTGTCGACCCGAATCGCCAACCGTGAGGCAGAGCTGGCAGCTTCGTTCATCCAGATAAAGCGTTCCCACCTGGAAGATGGCGGGACGCTGGCCGGAATAGAGATCCTCGAAGCTGACAAAATTGGCGGCCAGACGGTGCAGGTCCCGTTGGTAGCGGATCAAGCGGTCCACCGAGGTGACGCTTGATGCCTTTTGCTCCTCGGCTTTGTCCGTCACGATCAACTGGTTGATTCTGGCCTGGGCGTCGCTGGCCAGAATTTCCCGGATGCGGGCGATATCGAGGGCTCCCACTTCCGAAACCGGCTTGGCCGCAAGCCAGGCGGAATGAGGCGCAAACAACGCAATCAATTTTGACCAGTCGGCCTCGGTCAGTTCGGTGACTTCGCCCAGGAGCGGTCGAACGACGGCTTGAACAAAGGTGAAGAGGGCTGTCGACCACGCCGGATTGATGCCCGCCCCGAGCGGCAGGGCCTGTCCGGGAGCCACCCGGGCCAGGGGAAATCCCGCTAATTCCGGTGCGGAAATGCCAATATCCTTGGCCGTCAGCGCCAGGTACTCCTTTTCATCGCGATTCAGGGAGGTCAATGCCCGTGGGTCGAAGGCTGCCAGACGGCAACGTCCAAAATAGTCATTGATTTTGGCTTCAACGGCACGGAATGCCTCATACGCCCCGACGGCTTCTCCAGGACCGCGAATCGAGGCGTCTTCATCATACTTGCGCGCCCAGTCGTGGTGAGCGGTCAGCGCAGCAAAGAACCGGTCGGCCTTGGCCTGATGGATTCCGGGCTTGCCCGATCGGTCGACCTCCGGCCCGTAGAGGCGAATGATGGTTTCGATGACGCCCTGGGTCAGGGTATCGTCTGCGGCTTCCGCAGTGATCACGCCATCCCCGTTGAAACGGCTTCGAGCAAAGATTCGGGCCGGTTCCGCTGTGTCCTCGACTGTCAGCTCCGTCCGGTTTTCCTGGCCCAAATGGATGAGGATCTGACGGGCGGCAGCCAGAACCGTGGCGCCTTCGGGGGTGGAATCATTGATCGATGCCAATGAAAGCGTGGAACTTGCACGGATGAGGTCGTCCGGGTTCTTGAGTAATGATGCGGCCCATTGAATGGCCTGGATCAACTCGTTGGCTCGGATCCGACCATCCTGATCGGTATCGATGTAGCTCAAGGTTTTTGGATCAAATTCAAGACCGGTGGTCGGGCAGGCGAGGGCGACCCAGAGTTTTTGATCGAGGGTGGGCAGGTTGAGCAGGTCGGCCCCAGATTCAAGGCGGACCTGATCAAAGCCGCCGATGCGGGAAAAACTCCAGATATGGCCGGAAGAAGACATCGTCGTGGACAGGGGATTCGGGTCGTTGAAACGAATTGTGACGGGCGATGCTTTACAAGAAGTCCATAAAATCACCAATAAAAATGGTGGAACGGCCGACTTCTCTCCCGGCCTTCCCGCCGGCGGACAAATCTTCTACGGTCCGATCGTGCTTGAGCGCAAACCGTGGGAAGCCGAGGCCGTTCTGGCCTTGCTGATGGGCTTGTTCCTGATTTTTGGAATGGGTGGGATACTGGCATCGGTGTTGCCGCGTCAGCCGAATGCCGGAATTTCTGCTTCAGGAACTCCGGGGAATACCTCTCCGTCGGTTGCCTCCCCAAAGCCGGCCTTTTCATCCTTTGTCCTCGGCACCCTGACCTTTCACGGGGCCGTGCTGTTGCTGGTACATCGGTTCGTTCGGATGCACCGGGTCCGGTGGACCGATGCCTTCGGGTGGCGCCGCTCCGGCATCTCGCGGGCCCTGGGAGCCGGGGTGACCGTGGCGGGGGTGGCTGTTCCGGTGGCCTACGGTTTGCAGTGGTTGTCGGTGGTTGCCCTGCGCCACTGGGGTAGCCATTGGGGCTATGAACCGAGTGTTCAAGGTTCGGTGGAACTGCTCCTTCATTCGGGCACCTGGGCTCAATCTGCCTATATCTTCGTGTTTGCCACGCTGGTCGCTCCGGTGGCGGAGGAGTTGCTTTTCCGGGGAATCCTTTTTCCCTTCATCCGCGATTTGGGTAAACCGCGTCTTGCCTTTTGGGGGACCGCCGTCTTGTTCGGGGCAATGCATGGCAATCTGGCGGCCTTTCTGCCCCTGGTGTTTTTCGGAGCCATGCTGGCCGCGCTCTACCTCCGCACCGGGAATCTGCTGGCTCCCATGACGGCGCATGCCTTGTTCAATCTGGTGCCCTTCATCCTGCTGGCCTGCGGATTGAAACCGGTGGAGTAGCAAATGGAAGGGGAAGGAGTCGCCGCCACCGACCCTCTCTGATACTCTCTCCCGAGTGACGGAATTTGACCTCATCGCGGCCATCCGGCCCCTGTTGACCTCCCAACCTCACGTCGTGGTGGGGGCAGGGGATGATTGCGCTGTCGTGAAGGCGCCGGAGGACGCGGACCTTCTTCTGAAGACCGATGCGGTGGTTGAAGGCATTCATTTCCTTCCCGGGACCGATCCCGAACGGGTCGGACACAAGGCGCTGGCACGTCCGCTGAGTGACATCGCAGCCATGGGGGGCACGCCGATGGCGGCGGTGGTCACCCTGGGCCTTCCCCCCGGTTTTGATCCGGACCGGGTCCTGGCCATGTATCGCGGCATGAACCGGCTGGCGGCCCGCCATCAGATGGCGGTGGTGGGGGGCGAAACCACCACAAATCCCGGCCAGTGGCTGATCAATGTCGCCGTCCTCGGGTCGGTTCCCCGCGGACAGGCCCTGCTTCGATCCGGAGCCCGGGCGGGTGATGCAATTTTTGTCTCCGGCGAATTGGGCGGCTCACTCGCCGGTCATCACCTCGACTTCGAGCCACGCCTCGCGGAGGGACGGTGGCTTCGAACCTGTGGATGGGTGCATGCGTTGATGGATGTCAGTG
>CAIPFS010000614.1 GCA_903864375.1 uncultured Verrucomicrobiota bacterium | reverse complement strand
TCACTTCCCGCAGTTGCTCGATCCAGGGGGATTGGGGGTTGGGTGGGGGACGCATGGGAATGCAGGTGGTTGTGCCAGTGATTAATGCCAGCCTAGAGCATCACGAGGTCGTCCCGATGAACCACTTCCTGACGGCGACGCGGTTCGCCTGAAAGCTCGGCAGCCCCGATACGGGCCTTACCGCGGGCAAATTCGGTTCCCTCCAGATCGCAGATTCGAACGACGTCCCCCTCGGAAAAGCTCCCTTCATGACGGGCGATGCCCGGAACGAGGAGGCTGGTGCCGCGGTCCCGCAAGGCTTTCCGGGCTCCTTCATCCACCACCAACGTCCCCTTGGGGTGATGAAAAAAGGCGATCCAGCGTTTGCGTCCCTTCAGTTTTGCCGGACGCGGAACAAAAAGCGTCCCTTCGTCCTTCCCGGCGAGAATGCCGGCGAGGACGGTGGACCGACGCCCCGGAGCAATCACCAGGGGGATGCCGGCACGCACGGCAATGCGCGCCGCCTGAATCTTGGTGGCCATGCCGCCCACGGCGGTGGCGCTACTGGTTCCGCCAGCCATGGCGGTGATACGGTCGTCAATGGCATCCACCCGGGTGAGCAATCGGGCATCGGGTGTCCCAAAGTTTTCCATCAGCCCGTCGGACGTGGTCAAAATCACCAGCAAATCAGCGGGCAGCAGGCAGGCAACGAGGGCGGAGAGCTTGTCGTTGTCACCAAAGCGCAGTTCGGTGAAGGAGACCGCATCATTTTCATTGATGATTGGAACCACCCCGCGCTGGAGCAGGGCGACCAGGGTGTTGCGGGCATTGAGATGACGCTCGTGATGTTCCAGATCGTCATGAGTCAGAAGGACCTGGGCCACGGTCAGGCGGTGGGCCTCAAACAGTCGTTCATAGGTGGCCATCAACCGGGACTGCCCCACCGCGGCGCAGGCTTGAAGCTCAGCCAGCGTCGTGGGTCGCTTTGTAAACCCCAGGACACCCATGCCGGCACCAACGGCCCCCGAGGTCACGAGGACGACTTCATGCCCCAGCGCCCGGAGACCGGCCACCTGGGCGACGAGTTGGGTCAACTGTCCCCAATCAGGCCGTTTGGCCTCGTCGGTCAGAATACCGGTTCCGAGTTTGACAACAATGCGCGTGACGTGCCGCAACAATTCAGACCGCACCGGGGCAAATTAGCGAATCCCGGGGGGAGAGCGAAGCGGGAAGCAGCAAATTTGATTAGGACCGACCGCGGTTGAACGGTACTTTCCGCGCCTTGTGAACGCCGATTCGCTCGAGTTTTTGGAAACGTTGGTCAACACCCCCAGTCCGACCGGTCACGAAACGCGGGGACAGCGGGTCTGGCTGGATCGGGTCTCCCGCTGGGCCCAGGAAACCACCCACGACGCCTATGGCAATTGTGTGGCATTCCTCAATCGGGGAGGCGGACCGCGCATCATGCTCGCCGCCCATGCCGATGAAATCGCGATGGGGGTCAACTACATCACGTCCGAGGGATTCATCCATGTCCGGAAAATGGGTGGAATCAATCCGGGAATCACCCGGGCCCAGCGCGCGACCATCCATACGCGCAACGGCCCGGTGCTCGGAGTCTTCGGCAGTGTTGCCCCTCACCTGACCCGTGGGGAGGAGCCCGCCAAGGAACCCAAAATCCACGATCTTTTCCTCGATATCGGGGCCTCAAACCGGGAGGAAGCCCTCAGCTTGGTTCGAATAGGGGATCCGATCACCCTGAATGATCGCTTTGAACGCCTGCGGGGTGATTTGGTGGTGGCCAGGGCACTGGACAACCGGATCGGAACCTGGGCGGTCGCTGAAACGATTCGCCTGCTCAAGGAAAGTGATGAACCGTTTGCCGCCGAGGTCTGCGCGGTTTCCAATATCCAGGAAGAGGTCGGCCTGCTCGGTGCCCGGCAGATTGCCTATACTCTGAAGCCCGATGTCGCCCTGGTGGTTGACGTCACTCATGCGACGGATTACCCGACCATTGACCAACGGCAGCATGGAGATATCAAAGTGGGTCGCGGACCGACCGTGACTCATGGAGGATGCAATCACCCGGCCGTCATCGCCCGCCTTGAGGATCTTGCCGCAGCGGAGGGAATCCCCCTCCAGCATGAGGCCATGAGTTCCACCAGCGGTACCGATACCGATGTGATCTTTTGGACCCGCGGTGGCATTCCCTGCGGCCTCATCAGCCTTCCCAACCGGTACATGCATTCGCCGGTGGAGGTGGTGTCGCTGAAGGACCTCGAAGCCATCCCGCGGCTGATGGCGGCTTTTGTCCGGAGCGTCAAACCGGGTGAAGAGTTCAAGGTGACGATTTAAGGGCCTGGGAGACCTGGCCTCTCATCACCGTCAGGACCCTCTGATTTCAGGCGGGGGTCCTTTTTCAGTCACCGAATGGTAGCGCGGAACCGGTGCGAGACCTACGATCCCCTCCCCTCCGGGTCCGCTGACTTCCTTAAGCCCCCGCCGGGGCGTGTTCTTCCGCCAGCGCCTCGGCCAGATCGGATTCGTGCTTTTCGCGCGCGGCCTCGATGTCGTACGCCTCGTTATCCGGGTGTTCGGGGCTCAGGGGCGAAATGTCCCGCAATTTTTGAATGATGCGAGGCAGGTGCTGAATCAAATAATCGACGTCTTCGCTCGTATTATAAATGCCCAGACTGAACCGGACCGAGCCGCGTGCCCGCATGGGGGGCAATCCCATGGCCATGAGGACATGCGAGGGATCCAGGGAACCGGTGGTGCAGGCGCTGCCCGAACTGGCACAAATTCCCAGTTGATCCAGCAACAGAAGAATGGCTTCCGCCTCGACGAAATCGAAGGCGATATTGGCGGTATTGGGCAACCGCAGATCCTTGTTGCCGTTCCGGACCGTGTTCGGAATCCGGGCGAGGATAAAATCTTCCAGGCGGTCCCTTAACGCCCGCACCCGCGTGTTTTCGTCGTCGAGCGTGCTCATGGCCAGTTCAGCGGCACGGCCGAAGGCGACGATGTTGGGGACGCTCTCCGTTCCGCCCCGACGCCCCTTCTCCTGATGCCCGCCGATCAGGTACGGCTGATACTTGGTGCGTCGTTTCACATACAACATGCCGATTCCTTTCGGAGCATGGAGTTTGTGGGCACTCAGGCTGAGGAAATCCACCCCCAACGCCTTCACATCCAGTTTCAACTTCCCGGGAACCTGAACCGCGTCGGTATGGAACAGGACACCGCGACTGCGGCAGATGGCGGCGATCTCCTCGATCGGGAACAGGACACCGGTCTCATTGTTGGCGTACATCACCGAAACAATGGCCGTATCGGGCCGTATCGATTTTTCCAGCAGATGGACGTCCAGCAGTCCGTCGCTTTCCACGGGGAGATAGGTCACATCATACCCCCGCTTTTGGAGATATTCCCCGAAATTGATGTTCGCGGAATGCTCCACCTTGGTGGTGATGACGTGCTTTTTCCCGGGATTCATGTACAGGGCCGAATGAATCGCCGAATTGTTGGATTCCGTGCCACAACTGGTGAAGACCACCTCCTTGGGGTCGGCCCCAATCAGTGCCGCCACCTTCTCGCGGGCGGCTTCCACATGACCATGAACGGCCGCGCCGAATCGGTAGGCGCTGCTGGGATTTCCCCACCATTGCTCCAAAAAGGGCAGCATGGCCGACACCACTTCCGGCGCGATGCGCGTGGTGGCGTTGTTGTCAAAGTAGTAGACCTTCTCGTTGAACACCGTCGCTGGGGAAAAACTCGTCATAAAACTTCAAAGCGGACAAAATGACTCCGGTAAGGTATGCGGCACACCCGCGGACGCAAGCCGGAGTCGAATGTTGGTTCGCAGGACGGAGGTCATCCCCGGGATTGAATTGTCCCCAAGCCTCCATCAACCCCGATAACCTGCCCGGTGATCCACCCCTGGCGGGGCGAGAGCAGCCAGGTGATGGCCGACGCCACCTCGTGTCCTTCACCAATCCGTCCCAACGGGTGCATCGCCGCTGAGGCTTTGGCGACGACCTCATTGCCGGTGAGGGATTGGGTCAGCGGGGTGCGTGTGAGGCCGGGGGCCACACAATTCACCCGGATATGCTGGCGGGCATAGCTGGCCGCCGAGGCGAGGGCCAGACCCTCGACTCCGGCTTTGGCGGCGGCGATGGCTTCGTGATTGACCAGACCCCGACCGGCAGCCACCGAGGAGCAGAGAACAATCGAACCGCCGCCGGACTTCGACATGGCGCGGCAGGCGGCCCTGACGACAAAGAAGGACGAGGTCAGATTGGTGGCGATGGTGGCGGACCACTCGGCATCGGTGGTCAGATGAGCGGGCTTCAACAGAACCGACCCCACACAGTTCACGACTCCGTCGACCCGGCCGAACAGCTCGATCGCCTTCTGGAGACAAAGGTCCACGGAGGCAGAGTCCGTGACGTCCACCGGGTGCCACGATGCCCCCAACTCAGCGGCAAGGGTGCCCAATCGTTCGGCGTTCCGCCCGGCGAGCAGGACCCGGCCGCCTTCACTGACGATTCCACGGCAAACCGCAGAACCGATTCCACCCGCCCCTCCAAAGACAATACTGGACTGACCTTCAAATTCTTTACCCATAACGCTCCATCTGTTTTCGCCTGTACGACAGCCTCTGCGGCATTCGATTCGCTGCGACGGCTTTCGGACAGGTCGGACGATTCCGACCGGTTGCTACAGGTAAGAGTATCATCAAATGAAAAATCCGCCGTGAGATTTTCCTGGAAGGCGATACCCTGCGGGATGGTTCCCACGCCGGTCACCGCGGATTCGACTTCGAGAGGGTGGCTGAGGATGCGCTGGGAGCGGCTCTTGTTTGCCCATTGGCCCGTGTCGGCGGCGAGCTTGCGCCCCTGGATGCCCGCAGCCCTCGAACTGGACCTGCTCGATGGGCAGGCCTGGTTGGGCGTTGTTCCCTTTCGGATGAATTGTGTCCGACTTCGAGGGCTGCCGCCGATCCCTGGCACGGCCTGTTTTCCCGAGCTGAACGTCAGGACATACGTCCGGCATGGCGGCCAGTCTGGAGTCTGGTTTTTCAGCCTGGACGCTGCCAATCCCCTGGCGGTGGTTCTGGCCCGCTCCCTGTATCACCTGGCCTACCGTCATGCGCGGATGGTGTGCGGGGAGGCAGGCGGTACGGTCGATTTCTCAAGCTTTCGGACCGACCGGGCGTTTCCCGATGCTCATTTGCTGGCGCGGTACCGGCCCAACGGCCCGGTCTTCCAATCACAGCCAGGCACTCCGATCCACTGGCTGACGGAGCGTTACTCCCTCTTCTCCTCCGACAAAACCGGGAGACTTTACCAGGGAAGGATTGCCCATGCTCGATGGGCGTTGCAGAACGCAACGGTGGGGCTGTCCATCAACACCATGACCCAGGGATTGGGGTTTGAACTGACCGAAGCTCCGCCGCTGGTCCATTACTCCGACTCGATCGACGTGGAAGCCTGGCCGATTCGCCGCCTGAACGTGTGAGGAGAATGGAAACGGGGCGCTGGCATGCCGAGGAAGCCAGCGATGGAAAGTCGAACCGTGTTTATCGATCAAGAACGGCTTACTTCTGACGGGTCACATAGGACGCCTTGTGCCCGTTCGCAGGTATCTCAATGCCATACACCGCCCCGCCGTCGGTCACCCGGCAGTGAATGAAATGACCAGCGCATTGGGCCGGCAGATTGGCGATGTGGTCGTCCGGGCAGTTATTGCCGGCCTCATCGGCCCTCAGATTCTTGTGCACCTGGTATTGAGCCTGAAGCCCCGGCAGAGCGCGAAGAGTTTGAATCACCTCGGCCGCAGTGCCCTTGGTGGAACCATTGTTCATGACACTCACCGACGGATTCAGTGCCTGCAGCAACCACGGGTGGTTGGAGACGTCCAACCCGTGATGGGTCACCTGGTAAACGTCCACCTCGGGAACCAATATCACAGGAGAGACCAGTTGGGTTTCCGTATTCCAGGTGAGGTCCCCACCATCATAGAATCGAAACGGTCCCCAGGTCAGCACCCAGGCCGAACTGTTGGCATTGTCCGAGCCGTCGGGACCCTTCAGGGGCGGCTTCGAATTGGAATCCGTCCGGGGGCGGTTCCCCCAGGTCGGCTGGAGCCACGGTTGTTGGCGGGAAATAACACAGGCCAGTTGCAGGCGAGAGCCCTTCAGGGGAATCACGGTCCCTGCATGAACTTGATGCCTTTCCTGTACCGGTAACGCTTTATAACTCTTACTCACCAGAGGCCAATTGGAGGCAGGATTGCCATCGGGATCCTTCTCGGGCAATCCGTTATCCCAAAGGTGGTGAATGGGAACAAGCGCCGCCAATTCTGGTGCTCCGCCCATGTGATCACTATGAAAGTGGGTGGTGATGCAGTGGTCGAGATGGTCCAGATGCGCAACGTCCACCAGCGCCTGACGAATCCGGGAGGGATCCCGGACCCCGGCATTTCCGGAATCGATCAGGACGCTTTCCCCGGCAGGCGTGACGATCAACGTGGAGCCACCACCTTCCGAATCGATCCAATAAATATTCAGACTTTCGGATGCGGCTTCCAGCTGAAGAAAAGCAATACCTGACAGGATCAGGAACAGGGGACAGAAACGCATGGGACCCGGTTAGGTCATACGGCAATTTCCATCAAGAGCAAAATTCAGTTAAACTGTTGATCGACAGAGCTTTCAATTTTAGGGACTTACCCCCTCTTTTGCTTGCATTCTTGATGGAATCTGCGGTAGTAAGAACCTGTTGGTTATGCAACCCAAACCCAATCAAGACTGTTACGAGCGCACGCTTCGTAACCTCCGACGGGCGGCGTTTGTAGCCGTGGCCGTTTCCCTGACACTGGGAGTCCTGGTGGGCTCTCACTAAACCGAAAATATTGTTTCATCGACCAGTACGCATTGGTGAAGCGCGTGTACCGGAAGATGGGACGTTGAACTCAGAGTTGCTCCTGGTGAAAGCCAGGGGCAACTTTTGGTTTTAAGGGGTGACCTGCATCGCAACCAGAAACGGGGCAGCGGGGCTGTTCGTGGCGGCAACAAAATCAAGGGACGTCACCTGAACGTCGGGATGCGGATTCGTCCAGCGTTGCTGGTATAACCGGAGTTGACGCTCCACCCCCACCTGCTCGCGAGTTTGGTGCTCCGACCAGACTGGTGAGACAAGATTCCGGACCAACTGTTCGTCCCGGCTTTGCTCCTCGTCACACCAGAATCGGGCGGAATGGACCCCGTACAGAATCGGGACCCGTTCGATGGTCCCATCTTCATAGTGCCAGATAAGAAATCCAACCGGTTCACCGGGTGAACCGGTCCACAGCGTGCCCTGCAACCAGGAGGCTGCATGGAAATGTCTCTTGATGGGGAGGTCGAGGCGTGACGGGGGATGATCCTGCGACGTGGGCTGGTGATATCGATTGAGCCCGGGTGCCTCAGAGAATTCACCCTGGACCTGCACCAACCCGTTGAGCCACCAGGAGGTTCCGCCCAGATCGCGCGTCATGCCCTGCTGATGATGAAAGAACGGCCCCAAATCCGGTGTCCGCTGGCGATTGGATCCTTCATCAAAAAACGGCAACTCCCACCACCAGGCCACATCGCCAAAAGCCGAGTTCCACGGCCTAAAATCGATGGCACCGTCGAGGGCCGGTGCCCGATCCACATAGAATGGGGGCCCTTCCAATCCATAAAAGACATTCAGATCGCGGCTGGTGCCCGGCACATCGGCAATCCAGACCTGCTCCCAGTAAAGGCCGCTCCAATAGATCGTTCCGTAAGCCGTTGCATTTCTTCGGCCATCGTCCGGGTTCGATGCGGGCGAGGGCCCCGACCGATGTTGATCGCATCGGAGCAAGGGGACCTGTTCGGAAAAGGCGCGCCGGAGCAATTCCCCCTTGAGTTGTGCGCGGGTAAACGGAGGCGGATCCGCAGGAAGGAACATGCGGGATCCGTCATTCAAAACCACCTGATCCGACAATTCGTACTCGTATCGTCCGGAGCGGTCACCGCCCAGTCGACGACTGCTGATGAAGTTCGCCCGTTCGTCGGCCTGGGCATCCCCCTGACGGTTCAGCGGACAGGCAGCATCCCGCCATTGAAGATAGCCGTGTCGGGTCAAATCGCTGAGGGAGTCCGGATACCGACCCTGATTCTGCCGGCGAAAGGCCTGCATCGCCTCGATCGTCTTTCGCATTTCCCGGTCACAAGGGAGGGTGTCGGACTCCTCTCCCGCCGACGGATACGGCAGGAGCAGGATTCCCATGACTCCCGCCAGGAGGTGTAGCCGGCGCATCATCGGAGGACGGATTTTATCGTGTGGGATTCCCGGCAGACCGGAAGCCTTTTGAAACCGGCCGGCCGGAAAAATTCGGATCCTGCAATACCCCCACCTGACTTTAAAGCGAGGTCAGTGGGGTGCCGAGGAGGAGGACGAAAAGTTGGAGCTGATGGATACCAGGGAGGAGGAGGTGCCGGCCTTCAGCGTGTGAATCCCGGTCGGTGGGGCCAAAATGATCCGCATGGAGACGATGTAGCGATTGACCTCCACCATGTCGGCGGTCGCGATTTTCAGCCCGTGGTGTTCCCCGTCGATGTAGGCGTCCAACTCCGCGGTGGTCTTCTTCCAGTCCGCCTCGGCCCGCTGGACTTGTTCGGCAAAACGGGCCGGATCACAAGGTTCGGGATCATCGATTTCGCCGTGGGGATTCCTCGGCGGCAGAGGACCGGGCTTTCGATCGTTGACAGCCTTATGGAAGAAGCGAAGGCGGCGTAACCGATAGAGGGAGGCGTTGTAATTTCGGGCCAGTTGGGCCAGTTCCAATAACAACAGGTAAAATTCGCGGCTATCCCGCTCCACAATGGGATGGCCCAAAATCCAATGCCGGACGAATTCCAGCCACTCCTCGGGGCGGTCATGATGTGCCGGCTCTTCAAAGGGCTTTCCGTGGAAGCTCGGAATCGGAAATGGAATGGGATGCCCATCGGCGCCCTTCGCCAGGGCCTCGGCGGGCTCAATGACGACGCGCTCAGGATGGCCCAGATCGAGGGTTCGGACCGTGGCATCGCTATGCCACCCCGGCTGGCGTTGAGGTTGCGTGAAGGGCTGTTCTGCAGGGCCCGGCGGGGCTTCGACCGGCCCCAGTTTGGTGGTGATGGTGAATGGCTGATTCATGGGATTTTGGAGGAGGAGGCAGTGCAGAAACGAAGAACCGATGCGGCGATTTCCGCAGAAGAGATCAGGTCCATGCATCGGGCCAGTCCCGATGGCGTCACATCCACGCAAAGCGCTTCCGGACGATCCAGCTCGGAACCGTCGCCCAGCGCGACGGTGCGGGATTTCCAGCACCCCCCAGCGGCACAGCAGTCGAGTTGTCCGATCGTCTGATGGAATTGATGTCCGGGGTACTGCTCCCAGTGGGCGGGTTCGCGCCCGCCGGCAACCACGACGCAACCGCGAAGCCGGGAACGACCGGGAGGCAGCGGCACAGCGGCGGCCAGATGCATGAGGAGGGTCACAGGACAGAGTATTCCCTCCGCGTGGTAAACGAGAAGAATCAACTCACGCAAGCTGGTTTTTCCGCGCCAGTCGAGGACACCTCGGAGGGGCGGATGGTAATGTCCCGGTTCACCCACCTGGACAAACTGAACCCGACCCTCCAGTTGATCCACCACTTCCTGCCAGCGACGCCGATGCCACCATTTCAGGGTGTAATCGTATTTGCCCCCGGCGGCGATCAACCAATACGGAGTCGGATCGCCCAAACGTTGCTGGACGGGCGAAGGGCGAGCCTGTTCCTCTTCGGACAGGTGGACATCGCCCTTGAATTCCGTGGGGCGTATGGCCAGCCCCAATTCCTGATTCATGTGGCTGATGAATCCATGAATGAAGTGGTACGGTTCCCGATTGGATCGGTGAATGAGAGGGTACTGGCAGGACAAAGTCCGGACGCCGGGGTCCGACGGATCCAAGGGGGTCAAATGGGGATTGTTCGACCAAAGGTCCGGGCAGGAGGTGCGGACGTCCGTGATGAAGCGCCCGGGATAGGTCCGATGAAGGTCACGAACGGCGGCCGTGAGCAGGACAATGTCTCCCGGCGAAAGTCTGTTTTCAAAAATCCACTTATCCATGGGACCAGCGTCGAAGGATGGGACGTCCGTTGAGCTCCTCTGCCGGCAACTCATCCATTCCGGGAATGGCAAACTGTGAACTGAG
Organism: uncultured Verrucomicrobiota bacterium; assembly: GCA_903864375.1. GTDB lineage: Bacteria > Verrucomicrobiota > Verrucomicrobiia > Limisphaerales > UBA9464 > CAILNN01. Next base: position 8,258 of record CAIPFS010000614.1, on the reverse strand, counting down.
GGATGCCGCCTCGGACAGAAGACCGGGCAATCCCGGGCGCACGATGTTCACGTTGCGACACAAGCCCTCTTCAAAATCCGGCTCACCAAAAAATCCCAGGGGCGCATACCGGTCTTCCAGTTGATCAATGGCACGCCGGGCCCCAGCCACACCCCCGGTCTTGGACGGAGCCCCGTCGGGAAGCACCCATTGTCGATTGAGTTCGTAATAACCGGAGACCAACTCAAGGCACCGTCGTTCGTGCGCATCCAGGCTCAGAAGGGGTAGGGGCGTTCCATTGCACAGCGGCCACAACGCTGGACAAAAGTCATGGGCCATGCGCGGGTCGGGGAACCCTTCGATTGGGAGGAGTTGACTGGGGTCCAGGTGTTGGGTGTTCATGGTCGAACTGTCTGGGAGGCCGAGATCTGGAAAGGTCCGGCGAGATGGTTTGAGGACAGCATTTCCAACCAGGGTCGGAGATTCCACATCAGGATGAAGCCATCCTCCGTCACCCCCGCCAATTGGAAGCCGTCGGGTTTCCATTCCAGGTATTGAATGGGTGCCAGGCGTGGACTCGAGAGTTCGGCAAACAACAGGCCCGACGGCAGCGTTAGGAGCCGCACACGATGGCTATCCACCACCAGCGCCAGAAAATGCCCATCGTGCGACGCTGCCAGGGGGCGTTCCTGCCGGGCTTCTGCCGAGGCATCCAGGACGTGGGACCGACCCGGCCCAGGCATGCCGCGTAGAACCAGTCCCTCGCTGAAGTTCCGGGTGATCACGTGCCGTCCGTCCTGCGCCGCAGCCACCCGGGTGCGAACCGGCAGCGGGACTTCCACAGGAGCCTGCTTCAAATCGGGCGGATCCCCGGCCAGCGACCAAAGCAACAGACGGGCCTGGGTATCGGTCTTCAGGAGGACGCCAAACACCGAGCCGTGAGCGTCCCAGAACCAGTCGGTCAGATGTTCCCCGGCATTTCCAACCTCGATCGGTGTCGGGTTCATGGGCACATGCCGGGCATCGAGGAACAGCACCCGTCGGTCGACCCGTAGAGCGAACCGACCGTCATCGGTTGAAACCAGGGGGGCCGTATCGGCATCGTTGAGTCCACCCGCGGAGAGAGCCTCAATGGGCTCCGGGGCCTGGAGATGATCCCCGGTCAACGGCATCAGATTGACCTGAAACGATCGGACCTGTTCCCGCGCTCGTGGTGGGCTGATCAGGCTCAGGGTCATGGCATCGGGTCCCGGCCCCGGCAGGAGTCCATCGGCATTGACATTCCGGTGAGACGGTCGGAATTCCAGGGAGGAAGACTCCAGCCACAGGACATCATCAGCGGTCAGCACGCACAAACGCGTGCCATCCGGAGTCCAGGCGAGGTGCGTCACTCCCGGTCCAACAAACTGTTCGGAAGGCATTTGTGGCGGCAGAAAGGCAAACGCCTCCGATTCGCCTGATCTTCGAAGGACCCGGATCTCCTGCCCCACAAAGGTCAGACCGACGACGGATTCCGGATTCCTGACAACAAATTCCACCGCCAGGCTGAGGCCTGAAAAGGAATGCCCGGTGGCATTCACCACTGCATTTTCCTTATTGGGGCGGATTGGCAGATCGGATTGGAAGCCCTGGTGAAGTTGCAGAAGCCCACCGGCATCCAGGGAAGCCAGCCATCGACCATCGGTTGAAAAGGCCAGAAACCGTACAGCATCCCGATGCCCCAGCAGAATTCCCTGGGGTCTGTCCATGGCGGGAACATGGAGACGGGGCGGGAGGTCAAAATTGGTCGAAGCCCCGGATGCCAATACGGAGGGACCCGCACCCTCCAGGTCCCAGAGCCGGATGGAGTGATCGGCACAACCGGTGGCCAGTTGACGGTTCACCGGATGCCAGGCACAGCTGAGGATATCCGACGGATGAAAAAGATAGGTTTCGAGTTGTCCCTCCGGCATCCGCAGAATCAACAGATTGCGACTGGTCTCACCCCCGCCAATCGCCAGGCGCTGACTGTCGGGACTGAATCGGACCAATTCCGGTTCGCCCACCGGCATCCATGGAAAGTTCGTCCATCCAACGGTTTTCACCCGGCCCGTGGACAGTTCCACAAGGTTCAGCAGTCCATCCGTGCCGTTCTTATTCCGGGCGATCGCCAGCCAACGGCCATCGGCACTCGCCGTCCGGGTGGTTTCATCCGGCAGTTTTGGGCGAGCCGTTCCTCCGGGCAAAACCGCCGGGTGAGGCGTCCGGATTGCGGACGGCTTTTGGACGATCAACTCCGGCAGTCCCAGGACCAGGGCGGCCGCCGAACGGAGATCGGCCTGATTCGTGGCATGCTCTGCCGCCAGTGCCCAATAGCCGAGTCCCCGCTCCCGGCGGCCCGCCTGGAGGTCCGTCCGATCCATGGTCTTGAGGCGTTCAAGATGATTTTCCGCCAGTCGTTGCTCCGCCGACCGCTGCTGGCGCACGGCATGCCAGGCCAGCGCCATGAATCCCGCCACCACGAGCACCGCGATGGCCGCGGTGCCGGCCACGCCGCGGATGTAGGCGCGATGTTCCCGCGCCTTCAACTCTTCCTGGCGCCGTTGTTCCGCACGCTGGCGCTCGGGAAGTTGCCGGAGGCTCATCGCCAGTTCACCCGCGCTTTGCCAGCGACGTTCCGGCTTTCCGGCAAGACATCTGGCCAAATCGGAACGAAGATGGGCATTCGCGATCGGACCAGCCCAGTCGGCAGGATCCAATGCGGCATTAAAGTTTCCTGCGAACAATTGCCAAAGCACGACGCCCAGACTGTAAATATCCGACCGGGCCGTTGCCGGCTGTCCCCCCAGGACCTCGGGTGCCAGATAAAACAAGGTCCCGGAAAGGGTCGACCGGGCCATTCCGGATACGGTGCGCGTGAATCCGGCTTGTCCACCTCCCCGCAAAAGGTCCTCAGCGACGATCTGACCGATGCCAAAATCCGTGATCATCACGTGCGGACCGCCGGAGGCTGCGTTCGGCCCTCCGCGAATCAACAGGTTGGCCGGTTTGATATCCCGATGGAGAATGCCGGCCTCGTGTGCCGCCTGCAGCGCCTCGGCCACCTGGGCCGCCATCTCCATCCGGACGTCGGGACTCAACCCATTCACACCACCGGGAAGGGCGGCGCACCAGCTGGGAAGATCCACCGCGTCGACATCCTCCATCATCAAATACCAGGGAGCCTCGGCCAAGGCCACCTCCAGCAGCGGAACAAAATGCGGGTTTCGACCCACCCGATCGCGCAGGAGACGGTAAACCGTCAACTCCCGACGCAAGGTCCTGGCCTTCTCTTCTGAATCACAGAATTTAAAGACCCGTCGCTCACCCAGCTCCTGATGATGCCCCAGCCAGACCTCCCCCGCCCCGCCTTCACCCAGCCGTCGATCCAGTTCCCAGTGGGTTCTCGGGATCACCGCCCCGACCGCCGGCGTCCACGGGGGCGGGGCCGGAACACCAAGGCTGAGGCGGGCCGCTGCGGCGTCGAGCGCCCGGCCAAATTCCGCCAGCGTGGAGTAGACCCGGTCCAGCGGCTCACGTCGGACGGCCCTTGAAATGACTTCGTCCACCAGCGGCGGGCATGCACTCCAGGCATCTGCCAGACGCAGGACCGGCCCTTCGAGCTTGGTTTGACGGATTTTTGCCAGCGAACGCTCCGTGGGAAGGTCGAACGGAAAGCGTCCGGCCAGCAGCTCAAACAGAATGACGCCGATTGCATACAGGTCGACCCCTGCCAACTCCTGAACCGAATGAGTCCGTCCCAGAAATTGCTCGGGTGCGGCATAGACCGGCGTTCCCTCAAATCCTCCGGGTCCCGTGTTCGTATCCGTCCCCATCAACCGGGCGATCCCAAAATCGAGCACCACCGGTCTCCCATCCGGGCGCACCAAAATATTGGCCGGCTTGAGGTCACGATGGACAATCTGCCGATCATGGGCGCTTTGAACTGCGGAACAAACAGCCGCCATGACCCGCAGCACCTCCGCAGGCGGACGGAATTGGGCGGATGCCCACTCATGGAGGGGCAGACCTTCCACCAATTCCATGGCGAAGAATGGCATGGGTGCCATCCCTCCCGGATCGTGGATTCCAGCCCCATACACCTGAACCAATCCAGGATGGCTCAACTTACCCAGGGTCCGCATTTCCCGCAGGAAACGCTCCTGACGGTCCGGTCCCAGCAACTGGGCATGAATGACTTTGACGGCCACATCCCGCTCGATCAGTTCCTGACGGGCGCGCCAGACCGTGCCCATGGACCCCTCCCCCAATACGGAAATCAATCGAAACCCGTTGAACGAAGTCCCCGGCTGCAATCCCGCCAGGGGCGGTCGATCGGCAACCAATTGCCGGGCCAGTTCCAGGACCAGTTCCGATTCACCGGAGGCTGCCAGCGCCTGAAAGCGAGCCCGAACCTCATCGGGTCGCAGCGCCGACAATTGTTCCGCCAGCGTTTCCGCCCGAAGCCAGTCCTGTTCTTCCGGTCGGCGCACAACGATTCACGCGGTTGCCCGCTCCTTGTAGAGAATTTTCAACAGCGCCCTGGACCGCCGGAGATCTCGATCCACGGTTTTTTCGCAGCAACCACGAATCCGTGCGATGTCCGCCGTCGAGACTTTCAGATCGTAAAACAGGGCCAGAACCTCGGCCAACCCAGGATTCATCTCCGCCAGTTTCGTCCTCGCCTCGTCCAGAATCAGGAATTCCTCGGGACGGTCCTCTGCGTTCCAGGCCAGATTCAACAACTGGGGATCATCCGGGGCCAGGTAATCGACCTTGTCGCGTCCTCTGGCCTTGCGATGCCGGGCCCGGTCCACCAGTGCCCGCCGCATGTGCGACGACAGGGTGCTGAAAAAATGGGCCCGGTTCTCCCAGGTGACGTCCAACCAGTCGGTATCACTCGGCTTGGCCCTCCTCAGGGCGGTGCTGACCAGGGCGGTCGGCGTGAGGGTCGGATTCCGCGATTCAGCCTGAAGAAAATGGTGAGCCAGTGCCCGCAGCTCACTGAAATACTCCGCCAGTTGCTCGTAGCCAATCGGTCCCGTGGGCAATGGGTCTGAGTCCATGTTGTCCATCGAGGTGGAAAACGATGACCCATCCAGCGGTCCACTGTAAACCGGCAAATGAGACGTCTTGGCGGCGGTCAGGGTCAGACAGTCCAACATGGTCGTGTGGTTCGAGGTGACGCGGATCCATCAGCTGCGGCGTCCCAGGCCACGGATGTCTCCAGAATGTCAGGCGCAAAAAAACCTCCCGCAGGGACAGGGAAGATCAAATGGTTTCGGCATCACCACACTTCCACCGGCCCCCCGGGGAACCGGGATCTCTGTTCGCCGGGTGCTGGCGGGCCCCTCTTCCAGCTCCGGGCGCAGAAAGCTCGCGATCATCGGCGGCGGCTGAAAGCGCGGAAGCAACTCACCCTGCCCGTCGCAAAACTGGCTGCGCCATTGAAGGTAGCTTTCCAGGATCTGCCGGAATTCCTCGCGGCTCCGCAGTTGCACCACCCGTTTGTTGAATTCGTGAACCGGACCAAAACGACGGGCATACCAGGGGGCAATCTTTCGGAATTGGATGCAGCCCAACTCCTCGCCAAATACCTCCACCATGTAGTCCAGATGCCGGTTCATGACCCGGACCCTCTCCGAAAAGCCAACATCGGGCGGCTCAATGCCGGTCTCCAGCAATTGACGGGTCCGAAGAAATATCCACGGATCATAAAACGCTCCGCGTCCGATGCTCACCCCCGAACAGCCGGTCTCCCGCAGCATCCACCGGGCGGCTTCCGGTGTGGTGACATCCCCATTTCCAATCACCGGTATCCGGTCCACCGCCTCGACCACCCGCCGAATCCCGGCGAGGTTCACCGTCCCACCAAAGCCTTGCTCGCGGGTCCGGCCATGAACAAACACCGCGGCAATTCCGGCACCCTCCAGGGCCCGGGCCAGGTCCGGGGCCGTGATGTTGTCGTCATCCCATCCGAGCCGCATCTTGGCCGTCACCGGAATCTTGACCGCCTCCACCATGCAGCGAACGAGCCGGGCCGTTTTTTCGTGCTCGGTCATCATCGCGGAACCACCGCCCGTCTTGGTCACCTTTTTGACCGGACACCCCATGTTGATGTCGATCGAGGTGACACCCAGGGACTCGAGGTACAGCGCGGCATCCCGCATCTCTTCCGGAACCGCCCCAAAGAGCTGCACGGCCAGCGGGCTGTCCTGAGGATTGGTTTCGATCAACTTCAACGCCTTGCGATTGCGCTCAATGAGCGAACGCGCGTTCACGAGATCCGTGGTGGCCAGGTGAATTCCACCCAGTTCCCGGACAACCAATCGGAACGGCAGGCTGGTGTAGCCCGCCAATGGCGAAAGAAAGAGGTTGGATTTCAGCTCCAATGAGCCGAACCGAATCATTTCCGACGATAGCAACCGGGACGTGGGTTGTCAGCGAATCCTGCCAGGAACCGCCAATGTCATGCCGTTGGACATCTTCTATCGGGCCTTGGTGGTCTTGGACCCCTTCTTGTCCGGAGTCTCCCCCTTGGACCGCACCTGATTCTTGAGCTCGTCCAATTCCTTCCGAAGCTCCCGACCCTCCTTTTGCAACGAAAGAACCTCCTCCCGCAGGTTCTTGAAATCATCCACCGGCTTCCGGGTGCTCCGCAGGGCGGATATCGCCTGTTCGGCCCGGGTCCGCACGGGGCTGTCCTTGGCCGCCTTTGCAAAAGTCCCCAGCACCGGCAATGCCTTCGCATCTCCCAGCGTTCCCAGGGCGCTCAATGACGCCAGCTTCACCCGCTCGCGAGGGTCATTCACATGGAGAACCAGAAACTCCCGGACGGCATCCCGCTGGGTGTCATTGCGTGCCAGATAAGCCAGGGCCTCAATCCCCTGGGCTATGACCTGCGTGGACCATCCACTGCCGCCTCCCTGAAGCTGATGAAGCAACGGCTCGACATAGGCAGGATCGTCCTGGGCTTTCATGGCATGGATCGCCGCCCCGGCCAATCGGTCTCGATACGACTCGCTCCCCAGGTATTTCAAAAGAGTTTCCCGAACCCCGGCGGTCGGATACGGCGCAAGTCCCCGCAAGGCGGCCGCGACAATCTCTGGATTTTTCTCCCGGGCCAGAATCCGGTTCAGCACGGGAGGAACACTCTCCCGATAGAATTCGCCCAGATGAGTCACAACCTCCCGGCGCACCCGGGCGTCCGGCTGCTCCGTGGAGGCCAGCAACGCCTCCAGGGCCTCGTCGGTGTGAATCGTCCGCAGAGCGGTGGCCGCCTCCATGCGGACTCCATGAAACGGGTCCTGTTGGAGGGTGGAGCGAAGCAAGGCCACCGATTCGTGATCCGTTTCCGTGGCCAGTTTTTCGATCGCCAGCAGTCGACCCAAAACGTCATGGGTGTTGGCCAGCTGCACTTTAAGCATCTCCCGCGAAACATCGAAATGAATCCTGGCCAGCAGGGTGTAGTCCGGATCGATGCGGACGCTGACGGGAGCCGCAGCGAGCGGAAACTGGAAATCAGCCTCCTTTTCCCTGACCTGGATCACGCGGTCGACGACCCCAAAGGGACCTTGAAAACGAACCGTCAGCGGGAAGTCGAACAGCAGAACCTGTGCGCCCAACTCCTGATCCTGGCGGATCGTCAACCGGGCCAGTCGGGTCGCCTCATCCCACCCGTAGCTGATATTCAGTTCCGGGTGATGGGCGTGGTACAGCCACTGATCAAAAAAGGATTCAAAGGAACGTCCGGACAGCTCATGAATGACGCTCCTTAAATCCTCGGTCTGTACATTCTTATACGCATTCCGGGCCAGGTAGGTCTGAATGCACCGGCGATACAGATCCTCACCCAACTGGCTGCGCAGCATGTGCAACACCCAGCCCCCCTTGGGATAGGCCAGATAATTGAACACACTCATCGGATCGCCGTAGCTTTTCCGGACAATCGGATTGGTATCATTGGCTTGACCCAGAATCCCACGGGCATTGTGGTACAATTCATACAGCATCGAATCCCGACCGTGCTTGTGGCCCTCGTAGAGCACCTCGTAATAGGTGGCGAACCCCTCGTTCAACCAGATGTCGCTCCAGTCCTTGCTCGTGACCAAATCCCCGAACCATTGATGCGCCATCTCGTGCGAGACCAGCGAACCGCTGTCGTGGATGTTTTCTGTTTCCGCCGTGAACAGGGTGTCGTCGGTGAGAGTGGTGGCACTGGTGTTTTCCATGCCGCCCTCGACAAAATCATTGACGCAACT
>CAIPFS010000613.1 GCA_903864375.1 uncultured Verrucomicrobiota bacterium | reverse complement strand
TTACCCAGCGAGAAAGATCGTGCATGACGATTGCAATTTCATGCACTGTGGAGTGGGATTCCATGTAACTCATTGAATGAAAACGCTATAGATAAATGGCACGTAAAATGATTACCAAAGAGCGGGTTGAATGAAAGCTAAGGCATTCGCTCAAAAGTTTGCAGTGAGTCAAGAGAGTTGGTTGTTTCATGGTTGGCCGGTCGACCCTGGGTGGGGTCGACCGGTTTTTTTTGAAACCAGACAGAGGGACAGGTCATCTGTTGGCTCTCCCGCTTACTTCGAATCCGAAACGTGACCGGGAGGCATGGATGTGGCAGGGTCGGTCCTGGAAATGAATGCCACACAGGTCATCGACGAAATCTTTGCCGTCTTTAAGGACAAAGGGCACCGGAGCTACGGGGAGAATGTCACCGAACTGGAGCACGCTCTCCAGAGCGCCACGTTCGCGCAGAATGAGGGCGAAGCGGCGGAGGTGGTGGCGGCGAGTTTGCTGCATGACTACGGTCACCTGCTCCATGACCTGGGGGAGCAGATTGCTGACCAAGGGGTCGATGCCCGCCACGAACATATCGGAGCAAACCGACTTGGCGGATGGTTCGGCGCAGCCGTAACCGCCCCGATTCGGCTGCACGCCGACTCCAAAAGGTACCTCTGTTGGAAGGAAAAGGGCTACTTTGACGGACTTTCGGAGGCCTCGCGGAAGAGCCTGGCCCTACAGGGCGGCCCGATGAACGACGCCGAGGCGGCTCAATTTGAAAAAGGGCCCCACTATTTGGCTGCCGTGCGGGTGCGGCGCTACGACGATCAGGGAAAAATCCCCGGGATGGTCACACCCACCCTCGAGGATTTTCGTCCCATTCTGGAGGCCCTCGTCAAGGCCTCCTGAGCCCCGTCCGGCTCAACAGCTAGCGCTTCAAGCGGTGTAGGTGCTGGAACTGACCCGGCCACCCGATCCGGTCCAGTTGGTATGGAAGAACTTGCCGCGGGGTTGGTCGATGCGCTCATAGGTATGCGCACCAAAGTAATCGCGTTGGGCCTGCAGCAGGTTGGCCGGGAGTCGGGCGCTGCGGTAGCTGTCGTAGAAGGCAAGCGCGGTGCTGATGGCCGGGACGGAGATGCCGTGAAGGACGGCCTGTGAGACCACCCGACGCCAGCCCGCCTGGCAGCGCTCCATGGCAGCGGTGAAATATTCGTCGAGCAGCAGGTTCGTCAGGTCGGGATTCTTATCGTAGGCCTCCTTGATTTTCGCAAGGAAGCGCGACCGGATGATGCAGCCACCGCGCCACATCAAGGCGATGCCGCCGTAGTTCAGGGTCCATCCATACTCCTGGGCGGCGGCACGCAGGAGCATGTAGCCCTGGGCGTAGCTGATCAGCTTGGAAGCAAACAGCGCCGAACGCACGTCCTCGATGAAGGCAGCCCGGTCAGTGGGGATGCGGGCGTCCGGTCCCGAAAGGACCTTGGAAGCCACCACCCGTTCATCCTTCATGGCGCTCACGCAACGGGCATAGACGGCCTCGGCGATCAGGGTGACGGGCTGTGCGAGTTGCGCAGAATCGATCACGGTCCATTTGCCGGTTCCCTTCTGGCCGGCGGTATCGAGGATATGGTCAACCAGGGAGGATCCGTCGGTGTCCTTGAACGCCAGGATATTGGCGGTGATTTCGATCAGGAAGCTGTCCAGCTCCCCGGCATTCCAGTCATGGAAAACCTGACTCATTTCGGAGGCGGTCAGCCCCAATCCCGACTGCATCAGGGCGTAGGCTTCGCAGATGAGTTGCATATCGCCGTACTCAATGCCGTTATGCACCATCTTGACATAGTGTCCGGCCCCACCCTCGCCCACCCAGTCGCAGCAGGGTGAACCATCTTCAACTTTGGCGGCGATGCTTTGAAAAATGGGCTGGATAAAAGGCCAGGCGGCGGGACTGCCACCGGGCATGAGCGACGGACCGTGACGCGCACCTTCCTCGCCTCCGGACACTCCAGAACCGACATACAGCAGCCCTTTGCTTTCAACGTACTGGGTCCGCCGGTTGGTGTCGGTGAACAGGGAATTACCCCCGTCGATGATGATGTCGCCGGGCTCGAGCAATGGAATCAATTGTTCGATGAAGTCATCAACCGCCTGTCCCGCCTTGACCAGCATCATGACCCGGCGCGGGCGCTTAAGTAAGCCGACCATTTCCGCGAGGGAATGGGCACCCAAGACATGGGTTCCCTTGGCTTCATGGGCCAGGAATTCGTCGACCTTGCTGGTCGTCCGGTTGTAGGCCACCACGGTAAAGCCGTGGTCGTTCATGTTGAGGATCAGGTTCTGGCCCATCACCGCCAGCCCGATCAGGGCAATATCCGCCGTTCCAGTGCTCATAAAAGTCGCTTGGGTCGATATCAACTAGGGTTAAAGGATAGCCGCCCGGTGCATTCCGTGGCGAGCCGGATTTTCCCGGCATCAAACCATCTGCTGGCCACTACCGTCATAGCCTTCCCCATCCAAATCCAGGAGGATGTCGCGGGGCTCGGCTCCCTTGCTGGGCCCGACGATTCCGCGCTCCTCAAGGACGTCCATCATGCGGGAAGCGCGTCCGTAGCCCAGCTTGAGGCGCCGTTGCAGGAGTGAGACGCTGGCCTTCTTTTCGCTGCGAATGACGTCGATGCATTTGTTGATGATATCTTCGTCGGCATCGTCGCCGGCACTTTCCGGTTCGAGCGAAAAGGAATTGGCGCTGCCCTGACTTTTCTGCAAGGCCCGGTGGATTTCCACTTCGTAACTGGGTTTGCCCTGGCGTGCGATGAACTCCACCACCCGTTCGATTTCCTGGTCGGTGATCAGGGCCCCCTGTGCCCGGGTGAGTTTTCCACTGCCAGGGGGCAGGTAGAGCATGTCTCCCTTTCCCAACAATTTGTCGGCACCCATCTGATCCAGAATGGTCCGTGAGTCGACTTTTTGGGCCACCTGAAAGGCAATCCGGGCCGGGATGTTGGCCTTGATCACGCCGGTGATCACATCGACCGAGGGTCGCTGGGTGGCGACGATGCAATGAATTCCGGCCGCCCGTGCCATTTGGGTAATCCGTGCGATGGCCATCTCGACATCCGCCGGCGCCACGAGCATGAGGTCCGCGAGCTCGTCGATGATCACGACGATGTAGCTGAGCTTTTCGGGGATGACGATATCGTCATCCCTGGGAACCACGATCTGCTCATCCACTTCCACCGCAAAACCATCGGCACCCGGCTCAACCTTTTCCTTGCGGGCGGTCAGAGGCAATTCCGGGTCGCGGGAGACGAGGGGCTTGTCCTTGGGTCGTTCATTAAACGACTTGATGTTTCGAACCCCGACCTTGGCGAAGATCTGGTATCGCTTTTCCATTTCGTTGACCACCCATCGCAGGGCGAGCACGACCTTCTTGGGATCCGTGACCACCGGGACCACGAGGTGCGGCAGGCTGTTATACTGCTGGAGCTCGACCACCTTGGGATCGATCATGACAAATCGCAATTGATCCGGGCCAAAGCGGTACAACAGGGAGGCGATGATGGTGTTGATGCAAACCGATTTGCCCGAACCGGTGCTGCCGGCAATCAACAGATGCGGCATGTCCCCGAGGTCAGCAAAAATGGGGTGTCCATAAACATCCTTTCCGAGCGCGAGGGGGATGCGCATCCGGGTGGAGGACCATTCTGGTGACTCAAACAGATCGCGCATGATCACCTTGGTCTTGACGGTGTTGGGCACCTCAATCCCGACCGAGGACTTCCCAGGAATGGGCGCCAGCACGTTGATCCGCTCTGCCTTCAGCGCGGCAGTGATATTATTGGTCAGGGCGGCAATTTTTTCCAGTTTGACACCCGGAGCGGGATGCAACTCGTAGCGCGTAATGGTAGGGCCCCGGGTGATATCCCCCGAGGCGACCTCAATACCGAACTGGGCGAGGGTCTGAACCATGAGGCGTGAATTGGCCAGATACTCCTCCTTGGACTCCGTTGGTTTGACGGACAAATCCGGTTGATTCAGCAGATCGAGAGAGGGGAGCTGGTAGTTGTTGATCATCGGCGTCGTGGCCACCGAGATCGGTTTGTTGCGGCGGGGGAGCATCCGCCCGCGGGGCGCCGGCAACGCCGGATCCGGAAGATCATCGCCCGCCATCCCCTCATCGGAAGGGAGGTCAACATCCACGCGTTGCCCCGTACCGGGCCCCGCAGGGGCCTTGGATCCCGGAGGAAGCGGGGTCGAGGCGATTTCGCTGGCGGAAATCCGCATGGCATCGACGGGCTGATCCAGATGGGACCGCGAGGTCGGAACGCTATTGTCCTGAAATCGAGGTTCCGGAACAGGCTTCAAGTCCGGACCGATCCCGGCCGGATCCAAGCCCGGCTCCTTTTCCCTGCCATTGACCGGACCGGAAGGACGTGCGGCAGACCCCTTGGCGGGCGCGGTCACGCCCTTGGCCATCACCTCTTGCGACTGCCTTGCCAGCTCGCGGGCCTTCTTCTTCAGCGCTTTTTGCTCTGCCAGCAGTCGTTCCTCCTCGTTTTTGGGAGGCGGGGAAACGATGGATCGAAGCCAGCCTGGGAAATCAAACCGCGTCAGCGTCACGAGACTCACGAGATACAAGCCCCCGTAGATGATGCCTGCTCCCACCCGGTTGAGGAAGAAGACGGCGACGCGGGCATTCAATTCCGCCCCGAGAAGCCCCCCGGCTCCGAGAGTATTGCCGTGTGTGGCCAGAGAAGGGAGCACATGACTCAACAGGTCCAGGGTCCCCATGGCGGCGACAAAAAGGCCGACCGATGCCAGGGGCGCCCGCCATCCCCGCCGCAGATATCCCAGCTCTGGAATGAACGACGCCGCACCGAAGGCCCCGGCCAGAACAGGCAACAGGAAGGAGGCCGCACCAAAGGCGAACAACAGCTGATCGGCAATAAAGGCGCCAATCCGGCCCAGGAGATTGTGCGGTGGATCATTGACCGGCAATGCCCGGGACGGGAGGTCATTCTGGTTGAACGAGACCAGGGCCAGCAGAAAGACAACGGCCAGCAGGAGTAACGCCACTCCCGTCAATTCCCCGGATCGGGCGGGACGGGGGGCTTCTTCTGGAGCAACTGGACGCACGCGTGGCACAAGGGGATTACTGATTCAGCGGCGGTCGAACGCAAGTCGATTGCGACCGGTATCCGTCTGGAGTGGAGGGTCAGGACACTCCAGGCCGGAGTTGCGGAAGGTCAATCCAATGGGAAATCACCGATTGCACCTCATCCGCCCGCAGAGGCTTGATGATGACTCCGATGATCCCGGAGGCGCGGAGCACGCGCTCCTCTTCCGGTCGATTGGAGTGAACCATGGCAATCATCGGCACCTCCCGATAGCGCCTATCCTTTGCCCGGATGGCCGAAACGATATGGATTCCATCCACTCCCTGGGAGGCTCCGACCACCAAAACAAGGTCAAAAAGCCCGTCATCACAACAGTTCAGGGCCTCTTCGCCGGACGAGGCAATCTCAACGTCGCACGACATCCGGTTGAGAAGGTAGGCGGCGAGCATGGCATTCACCCGGTCATCCTCGATCACCAGAATTCGCGGTCTTGCCACCACCGGTCGGCGCTGGGGAGGGCTGGCCGGAAAGCGAAGTGCCGCCCAGACGGTCATCAACGCGTGACGCAACGCATCCGGAAAAACCACCGGCTTCCAGAGCTCCACCCATAATGGCGAGGGAGACCGAACAAACGCCCGTTGCTGCCCGCTGCGGACTTCCACCACCGCCATGGGCTGCCCGTCCGGCGAAACCGGCAGGACTGGAAAACCGTGATGGTCAACCACGGGCAAAGCATCATCCCTGGAGGAATCACCATCCCAAATCAACAGCTCGTAGCCGGGACGAGATGGGCTTGTGGCCTTCAATCGGTCCGCCGCTTCCAAGCCGTTCGAGGCGCAATCCACCTGAAATCCCCAGGCGGAAAGGCGTCGGGTCAGCGCCCGACGCACCGGTTCTGAGCCACTCATCAGGAGGAGGCGTGCCCCACCCATGTCCAGCAATTGGGGCTGGGTCACGAGGTTGACCGAAGTGGGACTCAATGGGGGAAGGGTGAACCAGAAGGTCGAACCTTTATCCAATTCACTCTGACAACCGACCGTCCCTTTCATCAATTCCACCAGTTGTTTCACGATGGCCAGTCCCAAGCCGGTGCCGCCCTCGCTGGGGAGGGCGCTCCGACGCACCTGGGAAAACTTCAGGAACACCAGCTCCACTTCCGGAACGGACATGCCTGAACCCGTATCACGAACTTCAAAACGCAGACCGCCGTCCTCCAAGGGATCCACCACCAATTCGATCGTTCCCTGCTTCGTGAATTTGACCGCATTACCGACCAGATTGGTCAGAATCTGGCGAAAACGTCCGCGATCTCCCACCCACTCAGGGCCAACCGAGGGATGGATGTCGACCACGAGCTCCAGTTTTTTGGCTTCCGCCCGGGCGGACAAACCGGTCACCGCCTCTTCGACGGTTTGAATCAGCGGAAACACCTCGTGCTCGAGCTCCAGGTGTCCCGCTTCAATCTTGGTAAAATCGAGAACCTCGTTCACCACCGACAACAAGGCCTCACCCGATTCCTTGATGGTTCCGGCAAACCGGCGCGCATCTTCCTCCAGGGGCACCTGAAGGAGGAGATCGGTAAAACCGATCACACCGTTTAATGGGGTGCGAATTTCATGGCTCATGACTGCCAGGAATTCCGTCTTGGCCTGATTGGCGGCCTCGGCGACCTCCCGGGCGTGGATCAGATCGAGGCGCCCCTGCTGCTGGTCGGTGGCATCGGAAATCGCCACGATGGCCACCTCGACGGCTCCTTTGGTGTCCCGCACAACGGGGGCCGTCGATATCAGCAACCATTGCCGCTTTCCATTCGAACGATTGACTCCAAACACCTTTCCGATGCAGCTCTCTCCGGTGGAAAAGGTCCGTGACAGAGGAAATTCATCGTACGAAACCGGATTCTCCTCGGAATCGACCATGGCGTGGACTGTCTCTCTCCAGTTCAGATTTTGCAGCTCAGCGTCCTCCAGGCGCAGGACGGACAACGTGGCGGAATTGTACGAGAGGACCTTGCCCGACCGGTGCATGCGCATCACGGCTGAGGTCAACGCCTCCAGAATGGCCTGCTGGCTTTCGACCTGGTAACTCAGCTTGGACGCGATCTCCATTCGGGAACGGTATTCCGCTTCGAGTTCACGCCGACGCAGTCGGAGCTTGAAGGTCAAAATCCCACCCCAGGCCAGGGCCACAATCACCCCCACTCCTCCGAATCGCGCGGCGCGGCGTGCCTGAGTTGCGGTCGGCCACGGCCCGCTCTTGACCAACACAATATCGGACGGGTTTCGCAGCCAGATGGTATGCTCAACCACGGTGCCGGGACCGAGGGCATGGCTTTGAATGACACCCGACACGTGGACGATGGACCGGTTGCGAAAGGGCTGCCACCAATTCCGCCGTGGAGACCCCAGCGGATTTCGAGCCTCCAATTGAATCCCTTTTTTGCTCTTGAGGACCCCAATTCCAAAGTCAACCTGGTCAAAATTGTCCACGAAGGTGGCTTCCAGATCGACCACCACACCCGATGGCCAGGCATTCCCCGGCAGATCCGTGATCGGCTGCGACGGAGGAGCCTGACCGTTCCCCACGCGTCGGACGGATCCACTCAAAAGGCGGACGGCAGGGGCTTCAGGAACCGGAAATCCAATGGCCTCCACCTCATCGCCCGGGTGAATGCCCGGAAACGAAAAACGCGGCAAAGCCTGATCGATCCAGGAAAAAAACGGGTTTCGAGGACTGATCACTTCGATGCCGCCGCCGGAATCCTGAACAAAAAGCGACCCCTCAATGGGTCCGTAAGTCACAACTCCCCGAATACGAATGGGAAGCGGAGACTCCTCCGACAAATCCACGGACGGGGGAGTCGGCTGGTATTTCAAAATCGAATGGATCGGTGTCAACGGCAGGCTACGAAGTTCACGGTCCCGTTCATCCATCCGTTGGATGCATTCGAGGTTTGGAATTTGAAGATGGATGGAAAGAAAACGTCCGTTCTTGTCAAACAAGGAACCCATGACACCCATCATCTTCAGGTCGGCTCCGACCACGATGATGTTGGTGTCGAGGGCATTGGTTGGGATAAAGGCCTGAAATTCGACGCCGGCATGGCGAAGCGTAAGGGAGGCGTCGGATTTCTCAGGCAGCACAGCCATCACCTGCGCCTCAATTTCCACCCAGCGCGCATCTCCCTGCCCTTGAAGGAGCTGGTTAAAATTCAGGTGCACTGGATCCGGGAAATTGGTCGGATACAGCACGTCCAACTGATTGACCCTTGCAATGGGAGCAAAGAGACCATTGGTGAACTTCCCCCGGATCCGCACCTGATCGCGTGCCGAAAACTTCGGCGGATTCTCCATCTCAAAGTAAATCGCGTCGGTCCCGTCATCAATGAAACCCGAACCCGAGGCCGTATCGGCAAAGGTCACCACGCCCTCCACCTCGCACGATGGCGCATTGCTCAATTGGGCCGGCGCAAGGGCCCGCACGTCGCGCAAGGACAGCAAGTGAGGCTTTGAAATCTCCGCAGCGGGCAGGGACCCCGTTCCCAAAAGCAGAATCCAGCCGACCCCCAGGACCATCCTGACCCACCTCCAGCTTCGCAGCACCACCTGGGAGCTTCGTCCTCGGCTCGCCCCGGATGGTGCACCTCCCGTCGGAACACGCGACAGACGCGATATCTCCATTATGGGACCACCGGGACCGGCGTGCGTTGGAAGGATGGCTTTCAAGGCAAAAATATCAGGAGCTTCGGCGGCTTCTCCTTGCCAGCTGGCATGGAATCCGCTTTCTAAAGCACCACATTTCAGGCCTGAGCCCTTGTTGAAGGTCTACAAATGTGATTGATACCGTTTTCACGTTCACCCAGTTGCCCTTTCCATGTACGGGAATCGACCCACGCCCTTTTCGCCGCAACGCCTGACCGCCAAGGCCACCCGGAAGCCGATCCACTTCATCTGTATTTCTGGTGACGCCCGGACGGTGTTCATTGCAGGAACCTTTAACCAGTGGAACCCGTCGTCTCATCCGATGCAACGTCAGGTTGATGGTTCCTGGCATGTTTCCATCGAACTACCCCACGGAGGCCACCAGTACCAGTTCATCGTCGACGGAAAACCGGTCAATGACCCCAAGGCACACGGGCTCATCCGGAATGATCATGGCGACAAGGTCTCCATGATCATGGTCAGCTAGACTTGCTCAAACAGAGCCGACGTCGATTCCCCGACAGGAATTGCTTTCCCCGACGGCAACAATTCCTCCACCCGTCCCTGCCGCCAGGACCGCAACCGGTACAGCGTTGCGAAATCAAAGGAAGGGGCAGCGCCCCCCTGCCCTCCGACCAGCTCCGTTCCCCGACGGACGTTGTCCTGCATCCAGGCCGGGAGACGCAGGTGGAACGGGTTGCGAAGCACCTCCCCCGCATGGAAGGAAACGCCGGCCACCTGGTCGGCCACCTGGGAGGCCGACACCTCCACCATCAGGTTGGGTCGCGCCATCTGCCCCCAAAATTCTGTCTCCACCAGAAATCCAGACCAATCGGAACCGACCCGGCTCAATGCGTCCATGACGAGCCAGTGAGTGCCGATGTGAGTGCCGTTCCAGTCGTCAGCATGGGGATAAAAAAGCGCGGACGGACGTTGATCGCGCAACAGATGAACGACGGCAGTCACCTTGGCCTCCCATTTCGCCGGATCGCTGGTGCGCCCCCCCGGGGTGACCTGCTCCCAACCCGAGGGATCAGGAACGATGAGGTCAAATCCCAGGTAGTCGCATGCGCCACGCAGCTCGGCCAAACGTTCCGCCCGACGAGCCCGATGACTCCCTAAAGTCACCGCCACATTCTTAATCCGCCACCCGTGTTCCCGCTGTAGGCGGATGGCCAGGGCTCCAATAATTCCTTCGTCATCCGGATGCGGGGAAAAAATCAACGCACTGGGACCACTGGCGGACGGGGCTGGAAGAGCAACGGAAGGCAGATTCCCCAGAGGCAGGCCGGAACCCTCCCGATAAAGGCGGGCATACTCATCAACAAGAGACTTGTACGGGTTGTTCATCCCGACCAGTCGTAGCAGGAGAAGGCAATGAGGTGAAGCCCGCTTTCCACTTGAAACCGACCAACAGAGGGACAGGTCATTTGTATGAATCTGATGACGGTTGGGTGGTGAACGGCGCGTTCGCTGCAAAAACCCGTGCACTAATTAAATTGTCTAGGGAAATTCCTTGTTTCAGGTAGTCGCTGATCTTACCAATGGTCAATGGGCGGACGTGGGATGCGATTGCTGAAATTCTCGGAAGCGTCATTCACAGGCCGATGCTTCCGATGGTGGATGGCCTCCCTGTGCCTAGGGCAATTTCTGTTTGCCGGCCCGTCTCCCATCACACTATCGCCCGCCGTGGTGGCGGTTCGATCCGGCACCAGCCAGCAGTTCGTTGCAACCGTCGGTGCCACCAATGGATCCGTGAGCTGGTCGGTGAATGGAGTTCCGGGCGGAAATCTGAATGTTGGAACCATCACCCCTTCCGGCCTGTTTACCGCTCCGATTTCGGATCCAAAAGCGACATTAACGATAACGGCAGGCATCACGAATCCGGTTGCAAGTTCCACAGCGGTCGTGGGATGGCAAAACCCGTTACCCAATCTGGTTTCCCTGACGCCGGCATCGGTGAATGTTGGGACATTCACAGTGACACTCAACGGAAGTGGCTTTGTTCCCGGTGCCTACGTTTCCCTCAATGGAGCCTCGGTGGGCGGCAATGTCCTGTCTTCCGGGAAGATGACCTTTCAGGCGACCCTGACCAACGCGCAAAGCGCCACGGTCACCGTATGCAACCCGGCACCGGGCGCCTCGGCCTCCCATCCCCTGACCTTGAAGGTCATGCCGCCAATTTCGCTGGTGGTTTCCCCTTCTGTCAGCGTCGTCCGTTTGCGTGGAACCCAAGCGTTCATCGCGACGGTTGCCAATGCGGTCGACACTTCCGTGGTCTGGAGCGTGAATGGACTGCCGGGCGGGAATGACACGGTCGGATGGATCGGCACCAACGGCGTTTATACGGCGCCGTCAACGCAACTTCCCACCACGCCGGTGGTGGTGACGGCCAAAAGTTCATCGAATCCCGCAGCCTTTGCCAGTGTGACCGTCAGTCTTCAGAATCCAGTACCCGCGATTCAATGGATGAATCCCGGCACCCTCAATCACGGCAGCCAACTGGTGACGGTGACAGGAACTGGTTTTGTTCCAGGCTCCCAAGTGATTTGTGATGGAACCCCACTCCCCACTTCATTTGTCTCGCCGACAACTCTGACGGCAGGCCTGGTGGTCCTACCGAACCCCGCGGGTTCCCTCGCCTTTCAAGTGACCAATCCCGCCCCGGGAGCGACCACTTCCCCGATCTGGGTACAACCCATTACGGCCTCCTTGCCCGTGGTCAGCGAACTGGCGGCAGCACGATTTCTGGAGCAGGCGTCCTGGGGACCCGACGCCGCCAGCATCGCACACGTGCAGGCCGTCGGGTTTGGGGGCTGGCTGGATGAGCAACTGGCAGCTCCGCCATCGCTGTTCGCTCCCACCAACGACGCGTCGAACAACCTCGGACCCCAGCAGAACGATTTTATTGTTCATGCACTCCTCGGACAGGACCAGCTGCGTCAGCGGGTCGCCTTCGCCCTCTCTCAAATCTTCGTGGTGAGCGCTCTGAAGACCGGCCAGCCACGCCAGATGGTTCCCTACCAGAATCTGATGCTGACCGATGCGCTGGGTAATTTTGTGGATCTGTTTCGCGACGTCACCCTGAGTCCGACGATGGGAGTCTATCTGGACATGGTGAACAGTGATCTGGCGAACCGGACCACTGGAACAGCGCCCAACGAAAACTATGCGCGCGAGATGATGCAGTTGTTCAGTATTGGCACCACGTTGCTGAACCCGGACGGAACACCCCAATTGGATTCCGCTGGTCGTCCCATCCCGACCTACGACCAGACCACCATTTCTCAATTGGCGCGGGCGTTGACCGGTTGGACATTTCCCGGCCCGGTCCTTCGAAGCGGTCATAACCCGGAAAATTACCAGGGTCAGATGATCCCCGTGGAGGCCAACCACGATTCCGGTGCCAAGACCATCCTGAATGGACAGGTACTGCCCGCCGGCCAGTCTGCTGCGGTCGACCTGGAGGCGGTGGTTCAGACCGTTGCCCAGCATCCGAACGTGGCTCCCTTTATTTCCCTCCGCCTGATTCGAAATCTCGTGGAGAGCAATCCGAGCCCCGACTACGTCGCCCGCATCAGTCAGGTCTTCATTCAAAGCGGAGGAAATCTGGCCCAGGTGGTGCGGGCGATACTCCTCGATCCCGAGGCGAGGCAGGGGGATGACCCCACCTTGCCTGTGCCATCCGACGGAGGACATTTGCGGGAACCGCTGTTGTATGTCATCAACCTGTTGCGGGCGTTTTACGGCACCGTTTCCGCACCTCATTCGGTGGAGGCACTGGCGCAGGTGATGGGACAGCAACTGTTCTATCCACCGACCGTTTTCAACTATTACTCCCCCCTGTATCAAGTCGGCGGCGGTCTTCCGGCACCGGAATTCCAACTCATGAATTCTGCGACGGCATTGATTCGCCCCAACTCCGTGTACCAACTGTTCACCAAGCAGCTCAATGGAGCCGTTTCGTTCGATCTGACACCTTTCACCAGTCTGGCCAGTTCTCCACCCGATTTGGTGGATGCTGTGGACCATGCCCTGTTGCACGGAAGACTCCCGATGGAAATCAAGTCCCTGATCGTTTCCGCCCTGCGGTCCACAACCGACCCGCTCCTCCGGGTTCGCACCACCATTTATCTGATTGCCACTTCCGGGGCCTATCAGGTCCAACACTGATTCAAGCCATGCATTACTCCCTGACGCGACGAAACCTGTTCCGGCTTGGCTTGGGGTCTCTGGGTCTTTGGGGCTCAGGAGGCCGGCTTGCCCGCCGGAGCGCTCAATGTCGTCACCGGTGCGGGCGCGGATGCCGGCCACGCGCTGGCCGGGCACCCGGGTGTCGACGTTGTCACCTTCACCGGCTCCACCGGGGTGGGGCGAAAAGTCATGTCGGCAGCGGCC